>CAZRCR010000118.1:0-6129 GCA_964598615.1 uncultured Anaerolinea sp. | reverse complement strand
TAATCCTCGAAGCGCTCGACGAACACACGCTGGCCATCCGATTTTCCATGGCCGAAGTGATCGATGCCGTACACTGCAAAACCCTTCGGCACGAAATGGTTGACAATGTTCAAGTAACGCCCGCTATGTTCGGCCAGTCCATGCACAACCAGCAAGACAGCCTTCACAGCGCCATCCGGCAGCCAGGCTTGGTAATAGATATTGGCGTTCCGCACGCCCTTGAACGTTCCTTCGATATGGTTCATTGCGATCTCCTTTTGAAGATTAAATTATTTCCGGCTTCCCGAAATGATCTTGAACTCACAGGCAGGCGCGCCTGCCGCTTTGCACGCGATTTCATCCACATCCACTTCCTGACCGGTGGCCCAGAACATGGCCTCCCGGATCATCCCAATGGTTGCCCAGCAGATCGATTCTGTGGCTTCCTGGTTGACAGTGGATGCGCCCGAACGGTCGACCAGCAGCAGGTCCAGGTCGAGCGTGTGAACAGAAGCCACCCCCCCACCTTCCCGCAGCCGGTCCGCCACCAGGTCCAGCACACGCCGTCTGCGGGCCGGGACCGGGAGCCGGCGCGCGATCTCGAGTTCCGCCTTCTCCCGAAACGTTGCCTGCGCCATGAACTGTTCCCACTGCAGGCGTCCCATGCGGGTCAGGATGCCGCGCGCCCCGCGTCCATAGAACAGGCGCAACCCTTGTTGAATGGATGCATACAGGCGGGCCACTTCGGTGCTACTCAAACCGGCAATGGATTCATGCTCGAGGGCTGGCATGGCCAGGGACACGCGTGCCAGGGCAGCGGGCAGTTTATCGCGGCCAACTTCCTGCACGGCAGCTTCCGCCAGGTATTGCGCCATACGCGTCGAAATCACAGGAGTGGCAGTTTCGGAGGTCACGCTTTGACCTCCCCAACCTCGAACCGGCAATATGAATCGCCCTTGGCTATGCAGTGGGTTTCGGTCACTTCATATTCCTGGTCAGTAGCCCAACGCACCGCCTCGGCCACCGAACCAACATACAGATGGCAAAGCGGTTGATCGCTGTGGCGTTCCAGGCAAATGGCGCAGGTGGATTCGCAGTAAGCGATATGATCGCTGCTTTCATCCACCCAGGCATCCACCTGTGGATTGGTCTTTTTAAGGGCATCCACCATCCCATTCAAAATGAACTTAATGCGCTGCTTCTGGGGCATGAGTTTAAGCGCCGCACCGGCCACCCCCATCAACGCGCCCTGTTCCCGCAGGCCATACTGGAACGAAGCCTTGCCAATCCGGCGCAGGATGCCTTTACCGCCACGCCCATAGAAGGCTTCGATGGCTTCGTTCAGTTTGGCATATTCCACAGTCTTGATGGCCGGTTCTGTATTATTGGGCGGGAAATTACCAATATAGCGGTCAAGCCCAACGCTATGGAGAACAGCGTTCAGACCATTCTCTCCCATCACTTCCTGTGCGGAAATCAGTGCCTGTAGAACCAACGCGTTGACGATGACTGCATCTTCCGGTTTGATCATCGCACCTCCTGGCTGCACAACTTCATCTGGTAAACGGGATAACGTTCGCCGGTTTCTATAAAACCGGTACGCTTGTAGAGCGCCAGGGACGAGGCATTGTCGCTCTGCGTATTGACCGTCAAACGGCTCATACCATGCCGCGATGTCTGCCGGATCAGATCTTCCACCATCGCCTGTCCCACGCCGCGTCCCTGCAATTCAGGCCGGACGGCAAGGCGGGCGAGATGCGCTCCAAACGGGTTGCGCGTGCTGATCTGGTAAGCCACCACCTGCCCATCCACCTCGGCCACGGTCGCCATGGCTGCCTGCAAGTAAGCCCGTTCAAGCGCCGGGAGGGAATTCTGCCAGAGCACATCGAACGCAGACGCGTCTGTCTCGGCCACAGCAGGCAGGTCGTAGGTCAGCATCTGGCGAATGGCAATATCAGGCAACAGGTCCGTTTCGCGAGGGTGTGTCTGGTTCTCACGCTCCAGCATCACGATTGCCTGGCGGCTCTCGAAACCGCTGGCAGAGAGCAAGTCCTGCATCCAAGCAGTGAGCACAATGCCGGCCGCATACTGAATCCCCCGGCGGACAAGGTCAGCGCGGGCCATGTCCCATAATACATTCCAGGCCTGTTCCGATCGAATTTCGGAGGCATGGACAAAGAGGCGCACCCATGCCACTTGAGGCGGGTCGGGAGGGCAAGCCAGGGCAGCTAATAACTGCCCATGCATATCTTCCAACAAAAAGTAGGGAGGGGAGCCAATCCAATCGAGCGGGCCGCGCCAATCCAAATGGCGATGGGCGTGCTGGGAAGAGTGAATCAAGCCTTCGATCAGACGCCGGTCGGTTTGGACAGCGGGGCGCACCCGCACGGCAACATCAACGGTCATAGCCGGATGAACAGCAGTTTCTTCATGAAGCGTTGCTTGGGAGTAGGATTCTTCACGCCCGCCAGACCGGATTGCAAAGCCACAACCGCGTCGATGAATTTGAAACGACCCATGTACAGCGATGCAAGCAGTTGCATTACTTCTGCGCGCAAGTCGCCTTCACCAGCCTTTTCAAGCGCTTCGGCAGACCGCTTGTACATATCAATGGCTTCCTTGTGACGTTTAAGCGCTTGCAAGGCAGAAGCCTGGTTGGCCAGGGCCATGCCTTCACGGCGGGAATCGCTGGCGATGGCAAAGACGCGTTCGGTGTCAAGAGCGGTATCCAGGGCAGCCTGTGCCTGTCCGTTGCGCAAAAGGGCAACAGATTGATTGTTTTTCATTTCCGCAGCGGTCAGGGCATCTCCGGATGCGGCATACGCATCGGCAGCGCGGGCGAAAATATCGGCGGCGGCCGGCAGATCTCCGGCCCGATATGTGCGGTTGGCTTCGTCAGCCAGTTGTTGAGGAGTGGGATTCGCTGCCATGGTTAGAAAGTAATATCGAGCAGGTCTTCGGCCACCGAGCGAAGTTTTTCGGTGGACATGTTACTGAGTTTCATCGCCAGTTCCAAGTAGGGACGGTTGACCGGCTTGCAAACGAAGTTCTGTAATTCAACGGGGAGCTGCAAGAAATCCTGCACGGCCTTTTGCTGGGTCATCCACAGGCCAATGGGGCCGGTCTGGTCGAAAAGCGTCTCGATCTGACCGCCCAACAGTGCCACCAACGCTTCGAGTTCCGGCAAAGGGATGGGACGTTCGCCGAGTTCGTAGGATTTGATACGCGCCGCCGGGAGACCCGACTGTTCGGCAAGAGCGCGCGGCGAGATACTGGCTGTTTCCCGCATCTGACGCAGGAGCGCCCCCACCAGCCGCTGACGAATACCCACCAACGCCGGCAGATTCAGATTCTCGGTGGGGGCAGCATCATCGGAGATGGCATCCTTACTCCAGAAATGACGAAGGGGCAAACCCAAAAGGTAGGCCAGAACTTCCAGTTCCGGAAGGGATGGAGCACGACGGCCCTCTTCCCAGGCACGCAGGATGCCAGGCGTTACACCAATAGAATGGGCACATTCCGGCAAGGTTTTACGGGCAGCAATACGGGCATCACGGATCAATACACCGAGTTTTCTCGAACGAATGGCAACCTGGATTTGTATGCTCATGAGCGGTTCCTCGATCAGGAGTGGGGCATGCGAAACGATTATAGCAGAGATAAAGGGATGGGTCAGCGTTTCTGACGGGCTGCCATGATCTCGGCAGCAGTAACACCGAACACCTCGGGGGTCAGTTTGAACCCAGCCGCTTCAAGGCGCGGACCGAAGAGCGGACGAATGCCCGTGGCCTTCAATTGGCCCAGCACTTTCCCGTCTGCATCCATACCGGTCTGGTCGAATTTGTAGATGTCGCTCATCACGACAGTATCCCCTTCCATACCGGCAACCTCGGTGATGGCGGTGATCTTGCGCGCGCCATCCTTGAGCCGCGATTGCTGAACAATCAGGTCAACGGCTGAGGAGATTTGCTGGCGAACAATCTTGATGGGCAAGTCCATGCCAGCCATCATGATAAGAGTCTCAAGACGCGAGAGGGCATCACGCGGCGAGTTGGCGTGAATGGTGGTCAGTGATCCATCATGACCGGTATTCATGGCCTGGAGCATATCCAAAGCCTCGCCGCCGCGACATTCGCCAATAACGATGCGGTCAGGGCGCATACGCAGGGAGTTCCGCACCAAGTCACGGATGGACACCACGCCACGGCCCTCCGTGGAAGCCAGTTTGGTTTCCAGACGCACCACATGTTCCTGCTGGAGTTGGAGTTCAGCAGCATCTTCGATGGTTACAATGCGCTCGTCTTCCGGAATAAAACTGGAAAGGACATTGAGAAGTGTGGTCTTGCCAGAACCGGTTCCACCAGAGATGATGATGTTCAGGCGTCCAAGTACGCAAGCGCGCAGAAAATCAGCCATCCCCTGCGACAACGAGCCGAACTGGATCAACTGCTGGATGGATAGTTTGTCTTTGCGAAATTTTCGAATGGTAATGGACGCGCCATCCACGGCACAGGGCGGGATGATGGCATTGACACGTGACCCGTCCGGCAGGCGGGCATCCACCATGGGGGTATCGGCGTCCACACGTCGACCAAGAGGAAGAATGATTCGGTCGATAATGCGCTGTACATGGGCATTATCCTGAAAAACCACGGGTGTGCGTTGGAGACGACCATTTTTCTCCACATACACACGCTTCGGCCCATTGACCATCACTTCGCTTACATCAGGGTCGTCGAGCAGAGGCTGGATGGGGCCATACCCAACAATCTCATCCAGAATATCGCGCAGGAGGCTATCACGGGTTTTATCGGGGAGATTGAGCTTGGTATTGGCATATGCTTCTGAAAGCCGCTCGACAACCGCCTGGCGATATTGGTTAGGAGAAAGGTCAGCCGTGACCAGGTCACGCGTCACGGCCGCGACGAGATATTCCCTCAGTTTGGAATAATCCGGAGCAGAAAGTCCCGCCGCGGGGCCAGGAGCCGGAGCGGTCATTTCTGGCCTTCTTCTTGAATTTCACTCTCGGGCAAGACCCACACAATCTGGTCACGATGGATGGCAAGGAACTTGGTCTGATGGAGGACCTGTCCATCCGGGGCATAGATAATGGCATCGGTGAGTGCCAGGAATTTCTCGTGCAGATCGAGTTCATCTTTCAGCCGCTCATCCTGACGCACATGGACAACCCCGCGAATGCGGTGCGTAACGGTCTGGACAATCGACGGGACGGAAACTTTGGTAACAAAGTCCGTGTAGAACTTACCCTTATCATCATATTCGATGGCCATTCGTTGCTCCGGTTTCTAGCGCGGATGTGTGCGCTGACCCAGTTCCAGAATTTGCCCGGCGATTTCATTCAGAGTAAGCGATGCCGAGTCATTGGGAAATTTACTGATAATGGGTTCGTGACGGTTATTTGCCACGGTAAAGTTGCCGCCCATATAGGGCATCGCCATGCGGATCTGCAAACCAGTGATGCGTTCCACTTCCCCCTTCGTAAGGCCCTCCAATCCGACCGCCCGATTCTGGAGAGCATATAGACGCGCTGGATCCACGCCATGAGTTTTCAGATATTCCCAAACTGAATAGGTCAGGTTTGCAGTGGAGAGGTCCGAGCCGATGACCAGCGCCACCACATGGGCACGCTGGATGATAGGTAGACTGATACGCGACAAGGAACGTCCCAGGTCGACAAAAACGTAGTCATAGCCATCGAGCAATGCATCGAGAAGCGCATCGATCCGGTTGGCAGGCAACTGATTGGCCGATTCGGGATCCGGGGAACCAGCCAACAGGCTGAAATTCCAAACTGGGATACGCGGCAGATTATTGCGAAAATACATAACTGTCGTTTCGGAAGGATTCTGCATGGCCGCGGTGACGATGTTCAAGCGGTCCTTGTATCCCACAATGTCCGCGATGGATCCGATCGGGAGGACCAGATCCATAACCGCCACGCGGGTTTCTATCTTTCGATTGGCCAGGCACATGGCGAGGTTCGCGCACAAGGATGAAGTACCGGTGCCGCCTTTGGCGCTCAGGAAAACAACCAGGCTGCCACGCTTTTTGGGTGTCTTTAACATCTCACCCGCCATCAAGCGGGGAATCAACTCAAGAAGCGTCTGCAAGGCCTGGTTGGACTTGGTC
>CAZRCR010000117.1:0-6135 GCA_964598615.1 uncultured Anaerolinea sp. | reverse complement strand
CCCCTGGAAAAGACGACGGAATCGCACGAGTCGATTGACATTCTTGAGTTCCAAGTAAGCCATTGCGTTATCCTCGTTTACCGGGCTTGAATCGTTCGGTTTTTCTCTGTTTGACCTTTGCTGCCGACCCACAGGATCAGGAGCGAGACCAGCCAGGCGATGGTGAAGGAAATGACCGAGAAGGCGGCTGCCACGTTCCCGTCGATGCGGGTATATTCCACCAGCAACAGCGGGAAGGTCTTGAAGCGGGCGCCCACGATCAGGGAAGTGAGCGTGTATTCGGCAAAGACGGTGGAGAAGACCAGCAGGCTGCCGCTCAAAATTCCGGGCAGGATGTTGGGGATGATGATGCGGGTCAGCACCTGGGATATATCGGCTCCCAGGCTTTGACCGGCCTCGGTCAGTACGTGGACATCAATGGCCTGGATGGCGTTCGAGACCGGGCGGTACATGAATGGCATGGAGTACACCACCACCGCACCGATCAGCAGGAAGGGGGAGCGCGCGATGGGTGCAAAGTTGTAGACCCGCACCAGGGCCAGAGCCAGCACAACGGTCGGGATGCCGAACGGCAGGATCATCAGCACGTCCAGCAGGGGCTTGGCACCCACCAGCCGGGTGTGGACCCAGTAAACGGTCGGGACGATGATCAGCAGACTCACCAACACCGTTGCCAGCGACAGGATCAGCGAGTTCCGCAACGTGATCGTGAAGTACGATGCTTGGAACGCTGTCTTGTAAGACTCAAGGGTGTAACCTTCCGGGAGGATCGTCCGGTCCCAGCGGGTGGCAACCGAGAAAACGTAGGTCGATAGAATGGGGACGAACATGTAGAACAGGAAGAGACTCACCAGAGCAACCTGCCAACCGGCCGGGCGGACTTTCCTGTCTTTTTCGTTCGCGGGGATGGAGCGACTTTTCGCCACTTTTCACCTGTTCCTGAAAGGATTCGTTATGCTTTCGTCCAGCGGCGAGCGCGCTTGGTAGCCAACTGGTAGACCCAGATGCTCAGTCCCATAATGAGCAGAGAAATGATCGCCATTGCCATACCAACTGCTTGGTTCTGGCGTACTTCCCCGGCGATCATGTAGCCGATCTGCAGCGTCACCAGCGACAGTTTTGCCTGCACCAGGGTGTAGGCGGTGGCATACGCCCCGAAGGCGTTGGCAAAGAGCAGCGTCAGACCGGCGATCAGGGACGGGGTCAGGATCGGGATGCCGACGTACCACCAGAACTGGAACGTACCCGCGCCAGGCTCTGGGCCGATTCCTGCCATTCTTTCTTGATCGCTGCGAAGGCAGGCAGGATGAGCAGCACCATCAGGGGCAACTGGAAATAAACGTAGGCCAACGTCAGCCCGGAGAACGAGTAGATGCTGAACTTCGGGTAGAGTTCGTAATTGAAGTACTGCAAAAGGAATTGGGTGATCACCCCGTTCATGCCCAGGATCACGACGAACGCAAAGGCGAGCGGCGCGCCGGCGAAATTGGTGGTCACGTCCGACAGGGAGATCAGGGCTTCGCGGAAGCGGTCCGAAGGCCAGCGGTAAATGGCGTAACCGATGAACGTACCCAGGATCACGCCGATGATCGCCGTCAGGCCGGAGATCTTGATACTGTTGATGAACGAGTTGACATAGAGGGGGCGCTGCATCAGTTCAACGTAGTTCTGGACAGTGAACTGGTTGGTGCCTTTTTCGATGAAACTGCCGCGCAACAGGAACAGGACGGGCACGATTTCAAAGGCCAGGCAGAAAAGGAGGAAAGGGGCAAACCCCAACCAATCAGGAGCATTGTTTTTTCGCTTTTTCGATGGTGACATGAGGAGCCTCTCTTGTTTTTATTATATCCCGCGCGTGTTTCGTATGTCAATGTTTTTTGTTATGTTTTGTTATGTTTGACTGTTTGTTTGATAAATGTTAGAATCGAATTCGAAACATTGCCTCACTCCACAATCCCCTCCCAGGAGTTTTTGCATGGAAAACGCCCAACTCTTGAAAAAATATCCTGACCTCGAAAAATTCACCCGGGGAATCCGGTCTCTGACCGGTTCCGGTTACTTCCAGAAAGGCCTGGATATCCTCGTCAACCGGACCCCCGGCCGGCTGGACCTGATGGGCGGGAACGATGACTACACCGGCGGATTGGTCTTCGAGACCACCATCCGCGAAGCCACTTTCGTGGCGGTCCAGGCGCGGACCGACAGGATGGTGCGCTTTTACAACCCGGCGGTCAAGTCCATCGGCTGGCAGGAAGAGATCGAATTCTCCTTGGATGACCTGACGGACAACGGACAGGTCAAACCGCTGGAGGTTGTCCGCGAATGGATCAACCGCGACCCCAAAAGTTCCTGGTGTGCCTACATCCTGGGTGACCTGTATTTCCTGCTCAAGAAATTCCCCCAAAAGGTAACGCATGGCTTTTCGCTTTACCTGGAATCGGATGTGCCGCTCGGCAAGGGAGTCAGTTCGTCCGCAGCGCTGGAAGTGGCGCCGATGAAAACCATGGCGGAGCTATACGGTGTCCAGGTCCAGGGTGTGGAACTGGCCGAATGGACCCAGTGGGTGGAGATCGCCCTCACCCAGTCCGCCTGCGGGATCATGGACCAGTTGGCGGTCGTCATGGGCGACGAGGGCAGCTTCGTGCCCATGCTATGCCAGCCATGTCACCCCCGTCCGCTGGTGAAACTGCCGGGGAACCTTCGCATCTGGGGCATCGACTCGGGTGTGCGCCACTCCGTGGCAGGCATCGAGTACGAGTCCGCCCGGACGGCCACCTTCATGGGATACCGCTTCCTGTGCGACTGGGAAAAGCTGGAACCGGTGCTCGACGAGAGCGGCGCCCTGCCCCGCTGGGTGGAACCGAAATGGAACGGTTACCTGGCCAACCTGACGCCTTCCGAGTTCCGCGCCCGGTACGAAGCCCGCCTGCCCGAAAGCATGACCGGGGCCGAGTTCACCCGGCGCTATGCCACCCACCTCGACCCGTTCACCCCGGTCCGCCCGGAAGTGACGTACCCGGTCCGCGCCGCCGCCCGTTACGCAGTCGAAGAGAACTGGCGCGTGCAGAGTTTCTTCAGCTTGATCTCTCGTCCGGCAGATACTCTCGATGCTGCCACCGGCGCCCTGCTCGGCGAATTGATGTACCTGGCGCACATCGGTTACAGCGAGTGCGGACTTGGTTCGGAAGCCACGGACAAGATCGTGGAATTGGTGCGGACCGAAAAAGCCAACGGCCTGCTCGGGGCCAAGATCACCGGCGGCGGCGCAGGAGGGACGGTGGCCATCCTGGGATGGAACACTCCCACGGCAGAGACCGCTTTCCAGCGCGTCCTGTTGAGGTATGCCGATTGGAGTAAAAGCGAACCTTATGTGTTCACCGGTTCCTCAGCCGGGTGCGACCGGTTTGGGGTGGTGAGATTCCAGTATTGATACTATTTTCAGAACTCCGCATCAAAAATCCGCCGATTCCGGCGGATTTTTGTATGCCCCAAAAAGCTGAGAGAGTTCGGATGTTTTTCCATAATCGCTGAGATACTGTATGATAATGCAGGATTGAGACGGTGCCCCAATATCTTTATTTTCTGAACTTTTCCCGTTCGCGCGGTGTCTTATAAAGTGGAGCCGGATTTGAACGAACCACTACCCGACCAGACCATCATCGAAAACATCCAGAACTCGCAGGCTTGGGCCTTCGAAGCGCTGTTCGAGCGTTACGAAGAAGCCATCCATCGTCATCTTTGCCATATGGTTGGAGACGAGCCTGCGGCGGATGATCTGCTACAGGAGACCTTCCTGCGGGTCTGGATGCATGCCAATCAATGGAACGGACAGGGAAGCGTCAAGGGCTGGTTGTTCCGCATCGCTACCAACCTTGCCATCAACCACCTGCGTACGCACCGGCGGCGGCCTGAACAACCGCTGGAAATGCCCGAAACTGCTGGGGTTGATGAAGACGATCTCCCCGATACGCCTGCCTGGCTGGTGGACACGGCCAGCCTGGGACCGGAAGCAGTGGTGGAACAGGTTGAACAAGGAATGCGGCTCCGGCAGGTCATCCAGGATCTGCCCGAAGAAAAGCGCGAACTGCTCCAACTGGTGCACCAGATGGAGTTCAGCCTGCGGGAAGTAGCTGACGAGCTGGGCATTCCCGAAGGAACTGCAAAGTCTCGCCTGCATTATGCCCGTGAGCAGGTGAAACATGGGCTGCAGGCGGAAGAGGAGTAAAGGAATGTCGATCAATCTTGATACAAGCTGGCATAGAAAATCGTTCGATCAGTTCTTGTCTGGCGGTCTCCCTGAATTGCTGGCGGAACGTATGCCCCTGGCAAGTTACCAGGTGACCGAGAATGGTCCGGGTGGGGACACTTGCACGGTGATGGTCGAACTGGAAGGCGGGGTGAAGACGCACTACCTGTCCATTCCTCGCCCGGATGAGAAAGGCATGTTCACCATTGCGAGCAATCCCTATGTTGTTATCCCTCTGGCTGAGAGCGAAGACTTGGAGCGGGCCGAGATCGCCTGCGTCGGCGAGCAACTGTACGCTTACATTCGTGAACGACTTGGCCAGGCTTCGAATGGCTTGACCTGGGACGAGGAGATCCTGCGCGCCTGGCTGCCACTGGACCGCTGGGTTGACGAGTTCCTGCAGTCGAAAGCCCAACCGCTCGACACCACCAACTGGCTCAGCCGTCACACGCACTTGCGCCGCATCCTGCTCCGCCATCGCGAAAAAGTGATCACCTCCGGACAGTTTGGGCGCGTCTGCCCGTTCGAGACGCCGGAAGGACCCAACATCGGATGGGTATTCACGGTTGCCATTGGGGCCGAGATCCGTGACCGTCGGCTGGTGGTGGTGAACGATGATCCGGAGGCCACCCTGGGTCTCTCCGCATCCATGCTGCCCTTCCTGGAGAACAACGATCCCAACCGGCTGTTGATGGGGGCCAACATGCTGCGCCAGGGTATTCCAACCCTGCAGCCCGAACCGGCCTGGGTGCAGACCGGATTCGAGCCTGACGCGCCTGACTTCTGGTGCGGTCACAACCTGCTGACGGCTTTCGTCTCCTGGGGGCCGGGCACATCGGAGGACGGCATCATTATCAGCGAGTCGGCTGCCCGGCGGATGAACTATCCCACCCCGGTGGAACCAGGCGACAAGTTCAGCAACCGCCACGGCTCGAAAGGCGTCATCAGCTATATCCTCCCGGATGACGAAATGCCACACCTGCCGGACGGCACTCCTGTCGAACTGGTCTACAACTTCCCCGGTCTGCGCACTCGCATGCACATCGGTCAGGTACGCGAGGCAGTGATGGGCCGCATCGCCCGCCACGAAGGCATACCGGTCATCGTCCCGCCTTTCCACGCACCGAAACCGGAAGAGATTCGACAGCGCCTCGCCGCAGCCGGGCTGCCTGAAACTGGCATGGAAACGTTGACCCGTGGCAAGAATGGTTCGTCTTTGGAACTCCCCAGCGCGGTTGGGTGGGTGTACTGGACGCGCCTGTACCACCTGGCGAAGGATAAGTTGAAGCTGGCACTCGCCGACCTGCCGGATGAATATGCCGGGCAGAGGCTTGGCCAGATGGAATGCGCCATCTTGAAGGAACTGGGCGCCACCGCCACCTTGCATGAGACTTTGAACACCCGCGCGGCGCGTCGGGCGCAGTTCCAGGGTGACCCCGACCGGCCGCCGATGTTCGTGGACCTTCAGCAGCGCTTGCAGATCGCCGGTATCCGCGCTGAACTCCAGGATGGCCGGTTGGCTTTCCGCTTTGCCCCGCCTGACGGGGAAGCGCTCCGGCTTGCCCGCCCGCAGCCGCATCCCTGGTTGAGCGAACGCGCCCTGGATGTGGTTTGGGTGGTTTCAAAAACAGATGGTGACACATTGCCGGTCAGAGAATTCGACCGGCTGGTCGAAGCCAATGAGAAACTGGCCGGCATGCTTTCCAGCCGGGTGCCTGAACGCCTGGTGCGGGAGGCGGAGACCCGCCTGCAAGCTGCCCTCCAGGCTTTCTTTACGAGCCTGCTCCCGCCTGAAGTCCTGCGCATGGGCGAGAAGCAGCTCTTCAGCGGTCGGACAGTGCTTGCCCCGGGTGCTGGCCTGCGCATGGATCAGATCGGCATCCCCGAGG
>CAZRCR010000116.1:0-6150 GCA_964598615.1 uncultured Anaerolinea sp. | reverse complement strand
TTCTTGTTTCGTGTCTTGTTTTAGGGGGTCAGTTCAGTAAGCCGGGGCGTTTTTTTATATCTCAAAGGGATAGTTTATACCCGTCCTTCCAGATTGTAATGACAGATCGTTTTTAACGGGCAATCGGAACAAACCGGCTTGCGCGCTCCGCAAATTTCACGCCCCAGACGAATCATGTTGAGGTGGGCAGCATAGTAGGTTTCAGGCGGGAACAGGCTCTCCAGATGGGGATGTGCATCTTCCACGGTCATCTTTTCCGGACGCAGGCCAATCCGCCCGCTCACCCGGTAAATATGTGTATCCACCGGGAAAGCAGGACGTCCCAATGAAAAGCACAGCACGATGGCCGCCGTCTTGGGGCCAACTCCTTTGAACTTCATCAACCAGGCACGCGCTTCTTCCAGCGGCAGGTCTGACAGGAAGCCCAGCTCGAGCGAACCGCGTTCGGCAGTAATCTCGCACAACACCTGCTGGATGCGCGGTCCCTTCTGATTGGCGAGGCCAGCCGGGCGGATCGCGTCAATCACGGACCCGGTATCGGCATCGCGGACCAGTTCCCAGGTCCGGTAACGCTGACGGAGGGCATTGAAGGCGCGGTCGCGGTTGACATCGTTCGTATTCTGCGAAAGGATGGTTGATACAAGCTCATCCACCGGCGGCAGGGGATTGCGCCATACAGGCTGTCCGTAAAAATCCAGCAGGCGCTGGTGCACCTGCCGGGCTAATTCCTGCAACTCATTCATTTTTCTGGGTCAGGCCTTTGCATCGTAAAGACCGGGCGGACCTCGCCTACCACCAGTTTGCGCCAATTGGTGATCTCTTTGGTTGGAGCGAAGTCAGCACGCAGGGCCTCGAGTTCCTTGTCGCTGATGTAGCCCATCTGACGCAGAACCTCGAGCGCCACAGCCGGGCGGGCACGGTTGTAGGTCTCGCCGTTGCCGCGCCGGATGGACAGGTCTCCGTCGGCAATCTTGATCGCGATCCCAATGCCAGGGCTTTCAGCGCCCAGTACACCGCCCATGATGCCAAGAGCCAGGTACCCTTCCGCTCCACCTTTGGAGATCATGCGCCCGGAACACACTTCCATCAGACGGGTATCGAAACGTCCCGGCCCGCTGACCATGACCGGGTTGGACATCATCGATGCTGTGATGCGGCGGCACGCAGTGGAACGGTCCATCGAAAGACCGCGCGGGTCGCACAGACGGGCAAATCCCAGGGCTGCATTGTAAAGCGGCATGGCATGAACAGGCGCCGAGCAGCCGTCGATTCCGATCTCGATCTTCTCCACCGGGTAACTGCAGATCTCGGAAAGCGTCTCCAGGATGGTCTTCTGGACGGGATGTTCCGGGTTGACGTAATCGGAGATCGGCAGACCGCGCATGCGGGCGTGGGCCAACATGCCGGTATGTTTGCCAGAGCAATTATGGCGGTTGGGAGTGGGGAGTTCGCCGCGCTTGAGCATGGCTTCGGCAGTGGCAGCGTGATAGGATGGATGCGTACCGCACAACAGGTCGCTTTCCTGTACACCCGCTTTGGCCTGTACGCCTTTGACAACCTCCACATGTTCATCGGTGCCATCGTGCGAGGCGCAAATGATGGCGATCTCCTTGGATGTCAGGTGGAAGGTCTGGTCACCGCCGCGTTCGATAAACGGCAGAGCCTGCAATGGTTTGGCACTGGAACGCAGGAAGGTGACGGTTTGCGGATCCCCCACCCAGGCGAGCAGCCGTCCACCCGAATCCACCACGGCAGCCGCGCCGAAATGGATCGATTCGACGATATTACCGCGTGTGACTTCGAGGAGGGGGTGGTATCCGGCCATGTGATCTATTCCTCGCCAGACGCGTTGCTGGATGGGTGATAATGGCGGCTGTAATAATGCGACAGGCCATAACGCAGACGGCGGGTGTATTTACCCTGCAAACTGGATGGGATTTTGAATGAACCCAGCAGCGGAGCAACCAGGTTCTCGAGCGCTTCCGGACCGGCTTTTTTCTGCGCCAGTTTCTCGAGCTTGCCCATAACACCATCGATGTAATCCCGCTGGGCACGCACAGCTTCAACATTTACCTGTCCGCCGCGGCCGCTGATGATCGTCCAATCCCGGTACGCAGGGGTAAGCAGAAGTTTCAAGGATTCCAGCCAAAATGGGATGTCGGCCCCGGCGAGGAAAGGCGGCTGATTCTTCAAGACAGCATCGCCGACGAATACAATCTTCGCCTCAGGCATGAGAACCCAGCACGCCCCGGCTGAAGGTCCAGGATGATGCTCGATCACCACGGGAAAATCGCCCCAGTTGATGGTCATCTGGTCACTGAACGTGATTTCCGGCGGCACCCAGCGGATATTACCCAGGCCGGGGATGCTTTCCCAATCCGCACCGGTTTCCTCGCCTTGCGCTTTGAAGGTGGTTGGGCGGGAGCGGAAGATCTGGGCAGTCTTTTCGTGCGCGGCCACAGTGCAATCCATGGCACGGTCGCCCAGTGTCCGGTCGGGATGAGCATCGAGATTGATGAGCAATCGTTCGGGGCCGCCGCCCAGGTTCAGAAGGGCAGCGCGCCAGGCGCGTCCATCCTCCGGGGAGGGCGGTGCGTCAACCTGGATCAGTCCGTGCGTGAGCGGGATAGCCCCCAAGGTCACACCGGGGTATTGTTCCTCGATGTAGATATCTTTGGCAATAGCCTGCATACATTCTCCTGGTAATTATTTGTCTTTGGTAACAGGCAGGTTCATGATGAACCTGGCACCGTTTCCCGGTTTACTTTCGACCCAGATCTTCCCGCCGTGCCCTTGCACAGCCAGGCGGCAGAACGCCAAGCCGACCCCCAGGCCGCTGGGCGAATCCTGCCCCTTGAGACGGGTAAACTTGTCAAAGATGCGGTCCTGATCGGCAAACGGAATGCCCGGACCATTATCCTGTACCGATACCTGCACCCATTCATTCCCATCCTGTTTTACACCCAATTCGATCTTCCCTTCAGGTGGGGTAAATTTCGATGCATTTTCGAGCAGGTTGATGAGCACCCTGCGGATCATGTCCACATCCACCCAAACCGTCGGGAGTCTGTCCTGGATGCGGGTGAGCAGTTCCTGATGGCGGCTTTCTGCCATGGGACGAACAGCATCGATCGCATCTTCCACCAGCATGGCCGGCGTGACTGCCTGCTGGGAAACGATGGTTTGACCAGACTCGAGCCGGTTAATATCGAGCAGGGAACTGACCAGCCGCTGGATGCGGTCGGTGGAGCGGCGGGCAATGGTCACCACCGAGGTGATGGTTTCATTTTCCTCGCCCGGGAAGAGCGCTGTCAACACATCGAGGCTGGAGACGATGTTTGCCAGCGGCGAACGCAGATCGTGGTAGATCATCGAGGTGAGATCCTCGCGCAGGGCATCCAAATCCTTGCGCTCGCTGATATCACGCATCAACCACTGGAGCGACTCAGCTTCCTCGAACACCACCCGACGGACATGAACCTGAATGGGAATCTTCTCCCCGGTCTTACTCTTCAACACAGCTTCATAGCTAAGCGTCTCGCCATTCTTGAGCTTGTCTGCACTCACGTTCTTGTCGCCGCGTGTCACATCATGTAATTCATCGATGGACATGCCCTGTAACTGCTTGGATGTGTAACCGCTAATGAGCGCCGCCTGACGGTTTGCCTCATGCACCAGCCCGTCCCAGCCGGTAACCAGAATAGGGTCGACACTATCGTCGAAAAGTTCACGATACCGCTTGTGGGCAGCCTGCAAACGCTCGAACAACTGGGCATGCTGGATGGTGGAACCTGCCAAGTTGCCGATCCCAGCCAACACCAGGAGCGCATCCGGGTCAAAGGAACCAGAACGCGGGTTGATGGCCTGCAGGATACCAATCACGCGTCCCTGGGCATAGATCGGGGCTACGGCCATGGCGCGCGCTTCCAGACCATCAAACTGCTCGCCAGGAATGAAGCGCCGGTCATCGCGCACGGAGGGGATGACAACGCCTTCCCCTTCGTGTACAACCCAGCCGACAATACCCTGTCCTGCCAACACACGTTTGCCAATGATGGCGTCCTTCTTGTCGCCGGTAGCGGCGCGGAAGGTCAAATCCCAGTTGGGTTCCACCAGCGCCAGCGCCACCGTTTCCACCTGCAAGGCTTTGATGGTTTCGTTCAAGATACGTTGGAGCACATCGTCCATGCGCAGGGAAGCATTGATTGCTGCCGCAGAAGCTGCCAGGGCTGTCATCACCCGCGCCTGACGCTGGCTTTCCGCGTACAAGCGGGCATTCAGAACCGCGATACTGGCCTGGTCGGCAATCGCCTGCATCAGGCTGAAATGTTCCTTGTTATAGGCACCCGGTTCCGGATGCACCAGGGTCAACACGCCTACCATCTTCTCGCGTACCAGCAAAGGCACACACATGGCAGCCTTGGCCCCCGACTGGTCCACAGCGTCGTCCGGGCGGCGCAGCCAGCGTTCGTCACGGCTGGTATCGGGTACCCAGGCCGGTTGCCGGTTACGCACCACCCAGCCAGCCAGTCCGCGTTCGACCGTTTCGCGCAACTGCTGGGTAGTATGATCGTGGATCTTGCGCCCATACACAATGGCCGCGTCCACAGCCTTTTCATTGTCATCCATCACCACGATGCTGCCACGTTCCCCGCCCACATATTTCAATGACTGGAAAAGAATACGTTGCAACACTTGGCGCAGTTCCAGGGCCGTAGCGAGTTCACGACTAACGTTATAAAGAAGTTCGAGCGATGAGCGTGTCTCATCTTGTGACATGGCGTTTCCTCGAAGAAGATAAGGCCTGTTGGCGCAACCAGAAGTCGGTTGCCAGCATGCTGGCAGGGGGAAATCTTAAATAAGTATACTGCTTCTTGCAAATTTTTGGAAATTTATCACCCCCAACTTTATCATAAATGGTGGAAACCTGCTTCAATGAATTTGAAAGGCACGCGACTTGACGGATCTTCATAGTTAGATTATTATCTAACGCATTAGACAATAATCTAACTATGGCAAACATCATCTGGACATCCGGCACTGCCTACGATTTCTTCATCAGCCTTTATGCCCTGCACCATGCAACCGATTTCGGCTTGCGTCCGGCATGGGCGGCAGGCGTGCGCCAGCGTCTCTCCGCCCCCAGAAGAGAATTTCTGGAAGAGATCTCAGAGTTCACCACTGTACCCTTAGTTTGGATCAACTCCCTGCCAGAACCCCGAGATGCTTCCACCGCCCTAAGCGCCCTGGCTGAACTGGAACCTGCCGCATGCTTCGCAGCAGTAACCCTGCCTTGGGATTTGCCCAATGAGATCCGCATCATCCTAGAGAATATCGCCTCTCGTGGAAAATGGACAAGCGAAGAAAAAGAGGCACTCTCTGCATTCTACAACGAAAAAGCCAAGGATTGGAAACCGTCCCAACTGGATGCACTGCTTAAAGCATGGGTATCCCCGGCCGAATATGGTAAAAAACTCATGGCTGCTTTGCAGGAATACCATGAAGTTTACTTCACCGAGGAAGAGACTCGTCTCCTGCCAGCTCTGGAAGCCGGGCTGGAACGCGGTCAGGAACTGGCAACCCGTCTTTCTCCGGATGCACTGGTGGAGGAACTCTCGCATGGCGTTCAATTCGAGCAGATCGGCACAGCCCAGGAACTGACCCTGGCCCCATCCTACTGGTCGACGCCGTTCGTTTTTTCGGCAGTTCTCGAGACCGGGAAAACCCTGATCGTTTTTGGTTGCCGGCCCGAGGTCGAGAGCGTAGCACCCGGCTCGGATGCCCCCGACTCCTTGATGAACGCCCTAAAGGCCCTGGCTGACCCAACCCGCCTGCGCGTCCTGCGTTACTTGGCGCATGGGCCGCAGAGTCCCAGCGAACTGGCCCGTCTCCTGCGCCTGCGTCCGCCAACGGTCATTCACCACCTGCGTCTCTTGCGCCTGGCCGGGCTGGTCACCGTCCGTGTCGATGAGCAGGGCGAACGGCGCTACGCCGCCCGATTGGAAGCTTTGAGCGGAATCTTTTCAGCAGTACAGGAATTTCTTTCTCAGGATTGATATGGCAAATGTCTTAAAAGTATACTGGACGCGCGTGCGCCAGTTCTCCCCCAATGCCCGGCTTTATCTGGTTAGCGCCATTCTTACCGGCGCG
>CAZRCR010000115.1:0-6165 GCA_964598615.1 uncultured Anaerolinea sp. | reverse complement strand
TTCATGGTAGACCATCTCGGTGTTGCCCATGCGGACGGTCTGGCGGTTGGCGAGTTGGGCCTGTTCGATGCGGCGGTTATTGGTGAATGTGCCCGACAGGCTGATATCCTTGACGGTGAAGTTCGAGCCGTTGCCGGTGAGAATGGCGTGCTGGGGGGCGATGTCGGGGTCGGGGAAGACGATCTCGGCCTTGAGCGGGGAACTGCCGATGGTGATGGCCGGACCGCCCGCCCGCAGGAACTTGTCGAGGATGAACTCGGTGCCCTTGAGTTTGCCGGAGGTGATCTCCAGCCAGGCGCGGCTGAGCAGGGTGACGATGAGCGAGATGAAGGCCCCGGTGGCCGCGCCGAGCAGAACCAGCCCGAGCATTTTGCCGAAGATGGCGCTGCGGAAGATGGCGCTGCAGGCTTCGAGCAGGGAGCCGCCCACCGAGCCGCCGATCAGGCCGCCCAGGGCGCCTTTCCAGGCCTGGCTCTTGCCGGTGACGCCCTGCGCCAGGCCGAGCAGCAGGCCGAAGATGCCCCAGCCGAGGGCGCGCCCGAAGATGCCCGCCCCCACGCTTTGGAACAGGAACTCGCTCAGCGGCAGGCCGATCATCCCGGCCCCGGCGCCCAGCAGGCAGTTGAAGCCGCCCGCTTTGAGCACCTGGACGATGTTGCGGGTGAGGATGCCTTCCACCACGCCGACCAGCAGGCCGATGGACAGTCCCACCAGCGCGCCGACGATGGCTTCGCTCAGGTAAATGCTGCGGATGAAGGACAGGCCGAGCAGGTTGCTGACCTGCCAGCCGGCCAGTCCGCCGATGGCGCCGAAGACGGCGTAGTAGTAGGTGCGCATGCGTCGGTTCATCAGGATTCCTTCTCTCTTTCTGCGGGGACGCGTTGCAGGTTCTGCCACTGCACCAGGCTGTGGCCGAGGTTGCCGTTCAGTTCGTAGAACCCGAAGTAATGGGAGGGGTCGAGTTCCCCGTCCTTGCGGCGGATGAAGAACCCGGCGGTGGAGGAGTGCGGTTCCACCACCAGCGCCACCTGCCAGGGTTCGGGGAAGAAACTGCCGTGCAGGAACGTGTCGTAGCGGGACAGGAAGACGCCCATGCGGGGATGGGTGTGGTACCAGCCCACGATGCGTTTGCCGGGATATTGTTCCTCCACGGTATTCAGGAAGTACACCAGACTGTCGGGGGTGAAGGTCAGGTAGACCGGCCCCTGGCGGGTGTAGCGTGCCGGGATGACGCTTTCCGCCACGACGAATTCCTCGCCGCTGGACTCGTCGCGGTACCACTGTCCCACCAGCACGCCGCCAACCTCGTTGTCGAGGTCACTGGCCGCGTGGACGCAGACCCGGGCGTAGGCGGGCTGGGTGACGAAGACCGAGACCGTGAGCGGGTCGCGGCGTTCGTCGAAGCGCGAGTCCCAGCGCAGGGCTTCTTCCACAGGCATGAGGGCCGGGTGCGGCTCGTTCCCGGGGGCGGGTGTCAGGCGGATGCGGGTGCGGGTTTCCATGGGGAGTTTTCTCCCTCACCCCGTCCCTCTCCAACAGGGAGAGGGACAAGGGGCGGGGTTGGGGTGAGACAATTACCCGGCGGTGACGTCGGCGGTCATCATCAGGCGGTCGTTGGCCGGGATGCCGGCCTGGGCGAGGGTCTCGTCCTCTTTCAGTTCGCGGCCGAGAGCCTTGCTGTCCAGCCGGTACGACATCGGACGTCCGTCCGGGCCGGTGACGGGCAGTTCCAGCGAAGTGGTCAGCTCGGGGAGCAGTTCCTTCACGGGAACGTCGTCGGGCACTTCGGCATTGCGGCTTCCGCCGGAGGGCAGGATGAGGGTGACGGAAATGTCGGACATGAGATTCTCCTTTTTGAGTGGCAGGCCGGTGGTCTGGCCTGTGGGAAGGGGGTGATTTTCTTTTGTTTTTTCACTACGGAGACACTGAGTTCACGGAGTTTTATAAACAGGTTTTTCTCAGTGCCTTTCGTGTCTCCGTGGTAAATCTGTCACGCGTTTTGTAAGTACGAAAGAGACTGGATGTGCGCGGACAATTACTTCAACTTGATCTGCGGCTTTTTCTTTGTCTCCGCCGCGGCAGTCTTCACTTTGACCCGTTCCGGACGCAGCAGTTCGCGCGTATCCACCGGGAAGACATCCGGGTGCTTCTTGCGGTATTCGCGGCTCCAGCGGGCGGCGTCGGCGTCCCACGGGAAGGGCGGTTTGGTGGGGTCGTCGTGGAAGTTCTTGTATTCCAGCATTTCGCCCAGCATGATCACGAGCCGGTCGAGCGAACGGCTGGCTGTCCACCAGGCGGCATCGATGCAGACCGAGCCGTTCAGGTGGTTGATGTTCGGGTGCCAGATGGGTGTCAGCCACTTCATCCCTGGCCAGCGCTGCGGGTACTGGTTGTGCAGGTAGATCTCCACCTGGTGGTGGCTGGCGTATTTCGGGTTCCCGGCCCTGTCCACTTCGGCGATGCTCTTGCATTTGAAGGTGACGATGTAGCGCTCCGGCGGCATGTTGGGGTGGGGGGCCTGGGCCTTGAAACTGATCAGGTCACTGCGGGCAGCGAGTTCGTTCATCAGCTCCAGGTCGGCGCGCAGGCGGCGCATGCGCGGGCTTTCGGCCACCACGCTCCCGGCAGTGATGTCGGCGGTCAGCATCAGGCGGTCATTCACTGGCACGCCCGCCGAGGCCAGGGTTTCGTCCTCTTTCAGCTCGCGGCCGAGCGCCTTGCTGTCGATGCGGTAGAACATCGGGCGTCCATCCGGGCCGACAGTGGGCAGGTTCAGCAGCGAGGTCAGTTCGGTCAGCAGGTCACGGATGCCGATATCGTCGGGGATATCGGCGGCGCGCGCCCCTCCGCTGGGCAGGATGATGGTGATACTCAGGTCGGGCATAACGGTCTCCTCCAAAAAATTATGAGTTCAGGTGCGGCACCTGGCAGGCGCCGGTAATGGCCCAGCAGTCGGCGTGGTGCAGGGCATGGCAGATGTCACATTCCACCACCCCGCGCGGGTCGTTTGGCTGGACAAGTTCGAGACAATACGGACAACGGTGTTCTTCGGCGTTGGCGAACTGGACGTCCGCTTTGCGGGTGCGGCGCTTCGACGTGGAAGCGGCGCTTTTGGCTTTCGTCTGCGCTCCGCTCTGGACCTTCGTCCGGGTGCGCGGCTTGGAGCTGGTCGAAGTCCGCGGCTTTTTCCCGGTGGTGGACAGGCGCGCCCGGGGCGTTTTGACGCGCGTGGGAGCCGGGAGCGGTTCCGGGTCCGCGACGATGACCGTGGGTTCTGTGGGCGGTTCCTGCTCGGCCAGCGAAGTGACGATGACCGGTTCCGGTCTGCGCCAGGCGAACAGCGCCAGGGCCGCGGCCAGCATCCCGAAGACCAGTTGGATCAACCCGGCCCAGTCGAACCGTCCGCCGCGCAGGAAGTACAGGCTGAAGCCGAACTGCCAGTTGGTGAAGAAGCCCAGCACCGTCAACCCGACGATCAGCGTGGCGAATGCGGTCAGCAGGCGCATCCCGGCGCTGCGTTTCTTGAGCACGAAGCGGGCGCCGAAACCGGTCACCAGGCCCAGCAGGCCTGAATCGAGCAGGAGCAGGTTCAGGTAGGCGGTGGGATACCCGACCCGGAAGAGCAGAACGATGCCCAGGGCGGCGGCCATGGCCAGCAGGAAGAGCACGGCCAGTTTGCGCGGCAGGTCGGAATGCGGCGGAGGGGGCGGGGTGGGGATGGGAATGGTCATGGCTAATCACGCAGTTTCACGCGGCCGGAGGCGGGCTTGTTCTCTTCGAGTTTCACCCGTACTTCGTCCTTCAGGCGGATGCGGCCCGTTTTCTTGCCGACCGGCTCGGTGGGGTCGAAGTGACGGAAGTGCAGGGCTTCGGCCAGGTCGCCGGTCAGTTCGTAGAAGCGGTATTCGGCGCCGTTCTGGGCGCGCAGGATGTGCAGGGGCGGCACGCCTACGCTGAGCAGGGTGCGGTGCAGGAAGTTCTCGGAGCCGTCGATGGTATGGGTTAGGGTGGTCTCGCGCAGCACGCCGCAGGTGGGACAGTGCCCGGCCTCGAAGGTCACTTCGCTGAGCGGACGGAGCACATCTTCCTTTGTTTTGCAGTTGGGGCATTCCAGCGAGATGAGCAGTTCCTGGTCGAGCTCGATCACGGCCTCCGGCCCGAGGTCCGCGCGGGCGATGCGCAGCAGGTCGGCCAGGGTGGTGCGCTCGGCGCGGGCGGGCAGTTCAGTGATCGCGCCGTACGTCCAGTGGCTTTCGCAGTCTTCGCGCGGCACGTAGGCGGTGGTGTGCATGTCATTGACCATGCCGTTGAAATGCACCACCTTCCCGGCTTCCACCGGCAGGCCGTGGATGAGCTTGAGCGCTTCCTGTGACTGCATCCCGCCGATGATGGAGGCGATGGTGGGCGTGGTGGGCACTTTACCGAGCAGCACGTTCTGGCGGGCCAGCAGCGGACAGGAGTAGCGCAGCGACAGGTCGCGCAGGGCCTGCTCGGTGAGCGTGCATTCGTAGCAGGCGCCCTGACCGGGCACGAAGACGCGCATGAGGCCGAGCAGTTCCTGGATGGCCCCGTCCACCCAGGGCTTGTTGACCCAGTAACAGAAGCGGTTGATCGCCAGGCGGGCTTCGCGGTTATCCAGGCAGCCGACCACCGCGTCCATGCGGCGCAGGATGCCCAGCCCCAGGGCGGTGGTCACGTCCCCGTTCAGGTACTGGACGTGCACGTCCGGGTTGATGGACTTGACGCGCGCCGCGGCCACTTCGGCCTTGCTGCGTTTGTTATCCGCCTCGCGGAAGAGCACCGAGCGGCTCAGGTTGGCGGCCTCGATATTATCGAAGTCGACGATGAACAGGTGACCGACGCCCATCAGCGCCAGGTTCTTGATGACCTCGTTGCCGAGCGCCCCGGCCCCCACCACCAGCACTTTGGCGTCGCGGACCTTGTCGCGCTCCCACCAGGAGATGAAGTCGAATGTGCCCTGGCGGTCGGTTTGCAGGTTGGGGATGTGGAGCGGCTTGTCGGGGGCGATCGGCACCCGCACCGGACCGGTGGGCGGCTCGTTCGCGGCCGGACGGGACGCCGGGGCGGAGGCGCTCCCGGCCAGTTCCTTGGCCTGGGCGAGGTTGGACTCGTCCACGCGGCGGACGAACCAGCCCACGTTGGGACGCGCCTCGATGAGCTTGTTCTCCTCGAGCGACTTGAGCGCTTCCCGCAGGGTGGCGCGGCTGACGCCCAACTGGCTCATCAGTTCGCGCTCGGGGGGGAGCTGGATGCCGGGCTTCAGGCTCCCATCCAGGATGGAAGCTGCCAGCTTGGCGGACACGGTTTCGGTGAGAGACTTGCGGGAGACGGGCGGTAGATTGATCATGGTTTCCTGTGGTATGGTGGTCAGACCATAGACACATTATAGGGAGTTAAAAGGCGCGAGTCAATAGGGTTTGGGAAAATAGGATTAAAGTACGGGGGAGGGGGGAAAGCGAAAACCGGCCTTTCGTGGCCGGTCTATGATCATTTGCTATGTTCTCTTCTCTTAGCGGAGCACTCATAAGAGTGACGCTGCGGTTGATTGGTAGGGGGTTTGTTTATTTGAATGGCAGGATATTCTTCTGGACAACATATTTGAAAATGTAAAAGCCAATGACAACCACTATGGTATAGCGTAGTATGGTAGGCAACGGGACGAAACTTACTAGAACTGTTAATAGTAGATAAAGTGCAATAAAACCAACATATCCAGTTAGGTAAGGGTATCTTGCGTTCAATGATGGACGTTCATCTGGATCAATGCTAGGTATTGAGCTTTCTTGATGGGCCTGAAAATCTTTAGCTTTCTTTGGGCGATTTAATTCAGCAAGGTACATCTTTGCGGTTGACTTTACCTCCAAATCGGGTATCTCCAAGGCGGCGATTAAATAATCCTTACCGCGTTCGTTCCCCAATTGTGCAAGAGCCTTTGCCGCATCAAGACATCGCAGCGGATTTGTGTCATTGGTGAGAATATCGAGCAAGGAATCGATGTCCCTTTTCTGAACCAGAACTTTTATCGAGTTGTTGGCAGAATCGTGCATAACTATCTCCTACTTGCGGATTTTATTGATCGTCGGAGGAATCGCCTAACGAGACTGTCGAAAAACCTTTTTTGCGGAGCGAAACATCCTGCCCGGC
>CAZRCR010000114.1:0-6170 GCA_964598615.1 uncultured Anaerolinea sp. | reverse complement strand
GTACAGGGTGCAATGGGCAATATCGTCGAATGGCGGTCCCTGCGCATCCAGGAATACCGCTATACCGTTCTGATGGCGATCTCACGCTTCTTTGCCATGCTGGGCGTGGTCAAACCGGCGCGTTTCGAAAAACCGGTTTCCGCCGGAGAGTTCGAAGAAGCGCTCAACCATCAGGGGCCTGAAACCTTCCTCGACCAATACTTGGAAAACAAGCCCAAGCGCAAACCGCGCGCCGGCGGCAAGCCCAAAGAAACCGCCCCCGGCGAAGACGAGAAATAGACATCAGCAAAGTATGGGGACGAAACCTTACGGCTTTCGTCCCCAATTTTTATTATGAGTTCCGCTCCCATCCACAGTCTGCGCGTTCCGGAAGTATTCACGGCAATGGAAACCTCCCTCGAGGGACTTTCCAGTGCTGAAGCCGCGTCGCGCCGCCAACTCTACGGGGATAACGAACTGACGGAGCAGGAACGTCCATCGCTTGGGAAAAAGGTTTTCCAGCAGACCCGTCATCCTTTCATCCTGATCAGCCTGCTGGTCATCGTGATCAGCGTGTGGGAGCGCGACTATACACTGGCCGCTGTGATCCTCCTGCTGGCGATCTTCAACAGCGCTTTCTCCTTCTGGCGTGAGTATCGCGCCGGACAGGCCACGGAAAAACTGCGCCACCTGCTCCCGGCCTATGCTCACATCATCCGCGGCGGGGAGGAAATGCACGTTCCCTCTGTGGAAGTGACACCCGGCGACCTGCTCATCCTGGCCGAAGGCGACAATATCCCCGCGGACGCACGCGTGGTGGAGGAGTATGGACTGCGCGTCAACAACGCCGCGTTGACCGGCGAAGCGCTGGCCACCCGCAAAACAGCCGACGCGTCCATCATCTCGGGCATCAGCGACCTCGAGCGTCCCAACCTGATCTTTGCCGGAACCTCGGTCGCTTCCGGGACCGGGCGGGCGGTGGTCTACGCCACAGGCATGTTGACCCAGTTCGGGCGTATCGCCCACCTGACCCAGACCGTGCAGGAGGAACCGTCCGTTTTCCAGAAGGAACTTGAGAAACTGGGGCGTGTCATCACCTGGGTGGCCATCCTGGTGGGCGGGATCGTCTGGCTGGTGGCCCATAACCAGCCGGAACTAAAAGTACATTATCCTAATTTTTTCCTGCTGGCGCTTGGCACGATGATCGCCGTCACTCCCGAAGGCCTGCCCGCCACGCTGACCCTTTCGCTGGCGATGGCAGTCCAGCGGCTGGCGTCACGCGGGGTGTTGGCGAAACGCCTGAGCACGGTGGAAACACTGGGCAACGTCTCGGTCATCTGCACTGACAAGAGCGGCACGCTCACCCAGAACCAGATGACGGTACGCGAGCTTTGGGTGGCAGGCAACAGTTTCCAGGTCACGGGCGTGGGGTATGAACCAAAGGGAGAATTCATCCCCGCACCACACGGCAAAGCAGTCGAAACTGACCTGCGTTCCCTGATGACCGCTGCCGTATGCTGTAACAATGCCCGCGTCAACCCGCCCGGGCCGGAGCACCCGGTCTGGACCAGCCTGGGAGAACAGACCGAAGCCGCGCTGAAAGTGGCTGCATTCAAATTCGGACTGCGTGAAGACTTCATCGAGATGGATTTCCGCCGCATTCACGAATTGCCCTTCGATGCCCGCCGCAAGCGCATGTCCACCATCCACCACACACGGAGCGGAGAAGTGGCTTTCGTAAAAGGTGCGCCGCGCGAAGTGGTACAACTTTGCACCCACATCCTGGTCCATGGAACCGTTCAGCCGCTCACCGAAGCCCTGCGGACCGAAGTCCTGGCCGCCAACGATGACTTTGCCCGCCGCGCCCTGCGTGTGCTGGCCGTGGCCCGGCGCGACATACCGGAACGGATGAGTTTCTCTGCCGAAACTGTGGAAACTGGCCTGACGCTGCTCGGGCTGATGGCCATGATGGATCCGCCCCGCCCCGAAGTGGAAAAAGCCATCCAAACCTGCCGCGAAGCAGGCATCCGCATCGTGATGATCACCGGCGATTATGGGCTGACAGCCGAGTCGCTTGCCCGGCGCGTGGGCATGATCACAGGCCCCGCTCCGCTTATCATCACCGGCGCGGAACTGGACGAGATGAACGATGTCAAGTTAAAGTCGCTGTTGGACCGCGAGACCATCTTTGCCCGCATGGCCCCCGAGCACAAACTGCGCCTTGTTTCTGCTTATCAGGGGCGCGGCGACGTGGTGGCCGTCACTGGCGATGGCGTGAACGACGCCCCGGCGCTGCGCAAAGCAGACGTTGGTGTGGCAATGGGCATGGTTGGCACGGACGTAGCCAAGGAAGCCGCAGACATCATCCTGACCAATGACGATTTCGGTTCCATCGTTGCGGCCATCGAAGAAGGCCGCGCCGTTTACGATAACATCCGCAAGTTCATCACCTACATTTTTTCCAGCAATGTGCCGGAGATCCTGCCCTTCCTGCTGACATCGGCCATCGGCATTCCGCCCGCGCTGACCATCCGGCAGATACTGGCAATCGATCTTGGCACCGACATCCTGCCCGCCATCGCCCTGGGCACCGAAAAACCCGAACCGGGTATCATGCAACAGCCGCCCCGGCGCCGGTCGATGCCGCTGCTGGACCGCGGTTTGATGGTACGCTCCTTTTTCTGGCTGGGATTGCTCGAGGCCGGGCTATGCTATACCGGATACCTGGCCACTTACCTGTTCTCAGGGAACGCCCACATCCTGGCCATCCCCTGGCTGAATTCCATTGCCTGGCCCAGACTGTTCGAAATCCCGGGGAATGTGGTGGCCGTGGCACAGACCGTTTTCCTGGCAGGTGTGGTCACGGCGCAGGTGGGCAACGCCTTTGCCTGCCGCACATCCAGGGCACGCAACACCCAGATGGGCTGGGGCAGCAACAAATCCCTGTTGGGCAGTATCGCTGTTACCCTGCTGATCATCGCCGGATTGGTCTATATCCCTGCCCTGAGCAGGGCATTCGACAACCAGCGTTTCCCGGATATTTTCTGGGCACTCTTGTTCTTCAACGGGCTGGTACTTTACACGCTCGAATGGTTCCGTAAAAGCATCCTGCGCTGGATGGGGGCCAGGCGGGATCGCCATGTTACCGTTTCACACGAGAGGAGGTCACAATGAAAGTCATTGTCATGGGCTGTGGGCGGATCGGCTCACAGGTCAGCATGGTGCTCGACCAGCAAGGCCATGACGTTACGGTCATCGACCACGACGCCACCGCCGAAGGGCGTTTGAGCGCCACGTTCAAAGGACGCGTCATCCGCGGTCTGGGCTTTGACCGGAACGTGCTGAACGAAGCCGGGATCGACAAAGCAGACGCGTTCGTTGCCGCCAGTTCCTCCGACAACGCCAATATCGTGGCGGCGCGCATTGCCCGCAATATGTTCCATGTGCCGCGCGTCATTGCCCGGTTGTACGACCCGCGCCAGGCAGAGATCTACCAGCGGCTGGGGCTGACCACCATCTCGTCCACCACCTGGGGAGCGGAACGTATTCGCCAGATCCTGACCCACACCGACCTGGATGTGTGGGACTCGTTCGGACGCGGCGAAGTGTCCCTCGTCAGTGTGGACGCACCCTCGCAACTGGTCGGGCGAACGGTGGCGCAACTGAGCATACCCGGTGAGATCATGGTAGTGGCCATCACCCGTAACGATCATGCCCTCATGCCCGTCTCCGGCACAGAGTTCCAGGATGGCGATCTCATCCACCTGGCGGTCATCGCTTCGGCCATGCCGCGCCTCGAAGAAATGCTTGGACTGGAAAGGAGGTAGCCATGTTCGTACTTATCGTTGGAGGCGGCAATACCGGCTCCTACCTCGCCAAACTGCTCCACGAAGACGGTCATACTGTGCGCGTGATCGAGTCCCGGCCCAATGTGCTGGAAAAAATGCGCGCGGAACTTCCCTCCGAAGCCATTATCATCGGAGACGGCAGCAACCCGTCAGTGCTGGAAGCCGCCGGAGTGATGAAGGCCAATGTACTGGCCGCCGTGACCGGGTCCGACGAAACGAACCTGGTTATCAGTTCACTGGCCCGTTTCGAGTTCCGCGTACCGCGCGTCATCGGTCGGGTGAACAATCCCAAGAACGCCTGGCTCTTCACTCGCGAGATGGGCGTGGATGTGGCCCTCAATCAGGCCGACATCCTGGCCCGCCTGGTAGCCGAGGAGATGTCGCTGGGCGATATGATGACCCTGCTCAAACTGCGCCGCGGCGAGTACTCGCTGATCGAAGAGAAGGTCCACCCGCTCTCTCCGGCCGCCAATAAGAAACTCAAGGAATTGACCCTTCCTACCGAGTGCACCATCACGGCGGTCATCCGTCAGCAGCAGCTGCTCATCCCGCACGGCGATACCGTACTGGAACCTGCGGACGAGGTACTGGCGCTCGCCCACCGCTCGCAGCTGGGCGCGCTGGCAGCATTGCTCGGGCCGCGCGAACCGATCGTCCGCAATGACGGGTAACCCGCCTTTCGAGCAAACGGTCACATTCCTGCACACCGCGGATCTGGAAGCCGTCACCCGTTTCTATGTCGGGACCTTGAACCTGCCACTCGTCCGCGACCAGGGTGTATGCCGCATCTTTTGCGCTGCTCCCGGTGCATATCTGGGATTTTGCACCCATCTCGACGCGCCGCGCCCTGAGGGCGTCATCCTGACCCTGGTTACCGGAGATGTGGACGGCTGGTACGCCCGCCTTGCCGCACAGGGTGTGGAATTCGTGAAACCGCCCGCGCACAATTCGAAATACCACATCTATCACTGCTTCCTAAAAGACCCGGACGGTTATCTTGTAGAGATCCAAAAGTTCGACGAACCATTGACACAGACTGCGGAGCAACCATGACCCAACAAAAGCAAGCCAGCGCTCGCGAGTGCTTCGTCTGCGGGGTGGAAAACCCGGTGGGACTGCACCTGAAGTTCTACCAGACCGCTCCCGGCGAAGTTACGACCGAAATCACCCCACCCGAACATTACCAGGGCTACCCCGGCATCCTGCACGGCGGGATTGCCGCCACCATGCTGGACGAGACAGCGGGCCGCGCCTTGATGGGCATCTTCCCGCCCCGTTTCATGTTCACCGCCAAACTGGAAGTAAAGTACCGCAAGAACATCCCGGTAGGCCAGCCGCTCAAGATCATTGGCAAAACCCTGCGCGACCGAGGCCGTCTCGCCGAAGCCTGGAGCGGCATCTACAACGCGGACGGCGACCTGCTGGCGGAAGCCAATGTGCTGCTGGCCGACATCCCCAACCCGCCCGAACCCGCCGAATTGGAAGGTTCCGGGTGGAAGGTCTACCCGGATACGAATTAGGTTGTCATACAACCGTGCGTACCGGACGAGCATCCTGTATAATAAGGATGCTCGTCTTTTTATAACAGGAGGCCCCATGATTACGGAATACCATCGACCCCAGACTCTGGAAGAAGCCCTGTCCCTGATCGCCCGGCCTGATGTACGCCCGCTTGGCGGCGGGACGATCCTGAACCAAAAATCCCCCATATCCTTTTCAGTCGTAGACCTGCAGGCCCTTGGCCTGAACAAGATCCATAAATCCGGCGAAAAGCTCGAGATCGGTGCGACCGTCACATTGCAGGCTTTGCTGGAATACGACCATACTCCCGAAGCACTGAAAGCGGTTCTCAAACTCGAAGCCCCGCTCAACCTGCGCAATATGGGCACGGTGGCCGGGGCGCTGGTCGCCTGCAACGGACGTTCGCCGTTTGCAGCAGCCATGCTGGCGCTGGACGCGAAATGCACCGTTGCCGGCAGCGCAACCTCAGTTGTCAATCTGGGCGACCTTCTGCCTCTGCGCGAGGACCAGCTACGCGGCAAGCTCATCACAAAGATCGAAATCCCCCTGAACGTCAAACTGGCGTACGAACAGGTGGCCCGCACCCCCGCGGACCTGCCCATCGTTTGTGCGGCCCTGGCCCAGTGGCCCTCCGGGCGGACACGGCTCGTTATCGGCGGCTGGGGCAGTTCCCCATCCGTGGCGATGGACGGAAACAGTCCAGCCGGCCTGGAAACTGCCGCCCGGAATGCCGCCCACGACGCGGCGGATGAATGGGGCTCCGCTGAATACCGGCGTGACGTAGCCGCCGTCCTGGCCAGGCGCTGCCTGGAGAAATAACCG
>CAZRCR010000113.1:0-6172 GCA_964598615.1 uncultured Anaerolinea sp. | reverse complement strand
CCATCGGTTACTCCCCAGTCAGCACGGCATCGATCACTGACTGAATCTCCGACACCGAGGAAAAGGGGCCGATTTTGATGTAACGTAAAATGCCCTGACCATCAATCACGTAGGTTTCCGGCACTCCCATCTCGCGGTTGAACAACTGGGAGATGCGCGTCCCCAGGTCGGGGCCGTTGGGATAGGAGATCTCGAACTTGGCAAGGTACGAGCGGGCTTCCGGCTCGGTATCCACATAGTCCACGCCCAGGAAGACTACCTGCCCGCCATCCTGATAGGAGCGCCAGGCTGCTTCCATGTCCGCGGCCTCGCCTTCGCAGGGCTTGCACCAGGATGCCCAGAAATTCAGCACGACAACCTTCCCATTCAGGTCAGACAAACTGACATCGGTCGTATCACCATAACCATACCCATCGAACGTGGTCAATGTGAAATCAGGGACCTGTGAACCAATCGTCATGATCGGCTTCTGCGCCTTGATCAGCCCCAGACCGACCAGAGCTAAAAGACCCAGCAGGCCAACCCAGATCAGAATCTGCGCCCAGATCGGCATGGCACCTTTTTTGGATTCGGATTGTGACATGGATACGTCCTTATTTGCGTTTCTTGAGTTCTTCTTCGAGACGGGCAACGTAATCATCCGTCGGAGCCGGTGCGGACCCGGTACCTGCCTCCGTGGCGGCAGACTGTGCGGCCCGTTTCCAGGTCCGGAAAGCCCGGAAGAGCAGGAAAACACCCGCAATGAATGCCACTGGAGGAACGATATACGCAAGCCAGTTCAAACCTGAAAGCGGAGGCTCGGAAAGCACGCGTGCCCCATAATTTTCCACAAAGTACTGCTCGATCTCGGTTTCGGTCTTGCCTTCTGCCAGCATCTGACGGATCAAGTCGCGCCACTGGCGGCAGGCCTCGGTGGGGCAAACATCCAACGGCGTATTCTCACAAACCGGGCAGTAGAGTTGATGCGCCACATCATTGACATCATCATCCGATGGCGTGGGCTGCTGCGCATGGACTGCGGCTGGCATGGCCGCTGCAAACGACAGAGTCAGAACCAGCAAGAGCAAGGTCAGGAAAGCAAAACGGGATCTCATCGTTCTTCTTCCTTTTGCGGCCAGTCTGCGACCACGTAACCGAGAACAAAGATAAGTGAACCAATCCACAGCCAGTTGACCAGCGGGTTGTTATAGATCTTGAACGGAGCCTCGGCAGCCGAAACATTCTCCCAGTTGACAAGCACCACATAGAGGTCATCCTGAAGCGTGGAACGGATGCCGGGAATGGTCATTGGCTGGCCGCTGGGGAACAGGTCGTAGCGCGGGTAGATCTCGCCCAGGTTTTCGCCGTCCTTGAAAATGCTCATCACGGCACGCGTCACGGTCCGCCCGTCCTCGGCCTGGAATTGAGCCAGAGAGTCGAAGCGCACAGTATAGCCGGAAATTTGCGCTTCATCGCCAACCGCCATGTTCTGCTGGGTCTCGGTCTGAAAGACCTCGAGGCCCAGGATACCAATAGCCATGATGACCATGCCAATGTGGATGATGTAACCGCCATAGCGGCGGCGATTGCGAGCGGTCAGGTGCGCAAGGGCCGTAAAGAAGTTCTCACCCTGGGAACGTTGACGGGCCAGTATGCCGCGTCCATACTCGTAAAGAGTGATGAAGATCACAAAAGCCACCAGGGTGAACCCGATGAGCGCCACCCAATTGCGGACGCCAAAAACAAGCATCAGCACGGGCACAACAATCGTAGGAATGGACGGTTTCCAGGCTGCGCGCCCGAGGGTCTTGAGCGTGGAATGGCCCCAAGCTGAAAGCGGGGCGATCCCCATCAACGCCATCAGCGCTCCCCATAACGGCCCCGTGGCCCGCTCATAGAACGGCGGCCCCACAGTCACCTTCTGGTTGACGAACAGTTCCGAGATCAATGGATAGATGACGCCCCAAAAGCAGACGATGAGAAGGCCAATGAAAAGCAGATTATTTAACAAGAAGAAGGCCTCGCGCGAGAAGAGCGACTTCATCTCCATTTCAGCGCGCAGGTCCTTCCAGCGGTAGATGAGCAGGGCCAGAGAAATACCGAACGTGATAGCGATAAAACCAAAGAACATCGGCCCGATGGCGCTCTGCGCAAAAGCATGGACAGAGGATAGCACTCCGGAGCGGGTCAGGAAGGTACCAAAAATGACCAGCGAGTAGGTCAGGATGATGAGCAGCATGTTCCACTGTTTCAGCAGGCCACGCTTCTCCGTCATCATGACCGAATGCAGGAAGGGAGTACCCGTCAGCCAGGGCATCAAGGCAGCGATCTCCACCGGGTCCCAGCCCCAGTAGCCGCCCCAGCCGAGCACATCGTATGCCCAGCGCATACCCAGCACAAGGCCGAGCGAAAGGAACAGCCAGGCCACCAGCGTCCAGCGCCGCGTCAGGCGGATCCAGCGGTCATCAGTACGACCAGTTACCAGGGCAGCAATGGCAAAGGCATATGGAATGACAAAAGCAACGAAACCGAGGTACAGCATCGGCGGATGGAAGACCATGCCTGGATGGCGCAGGAGCTCGTTCAAACCCTGACCGTCGGACGGGGTTGCCAGGAAATAGCCGGACGGTGCGAACATGGCCGCCACCACGTCACCCGACATGGACTGCCACCAGCGCACGAACGGATTCTCGAAGAAAATCGCCAGCGAGAGGAAGAAAGCCAGCGTGACCGAGGTCACCACCACCACCCAGGGCAGGAACTCCCGATCGCGATCCCACTTGCGCAGGGTCACTGCTGTGGCAAAAGCCGACATGAGCCACGACCAGAAGACCAGTGAGCCTGGTTGCCCACCCCACAGAGCCGTAACCTTAAGGTACAGCGGCATATCACTGCTGGTCACAGAATAGACGTATTTCAACTCAAAGTGGCCGGTTGCCAGCAGATAGATCAGGGTCAAAACAGAGAGCGTGATAAGCGGGAAGGTCAACTGCATGGCACGCCGCGAACTTTCCACCCAGCGCTCCGATTTCTTGAAGTACCCATACACGGCAGCGCCGACGCTAAACAGCGCCAGCGCAAAAGTCAACCACAGAATCCCATAGCCGAATTCAGCAAGCATGAAGTCTCCTCAAGAAACGCAAGGCGAAGTGCATTCGCCTTGCGTTAACCTGCGATCAATTGCCTTCCACCTGTGCGGGGACGGCTTCTTCGTATTTGGTGGGACATTTCAACAGCAGCTCGTCCGCATAAAAAATCCCATCCTCGCCCAGATGACCAGTGGCAATGGCTTGGGCCTCGTTCTGCAGCAGATCAGGCTTGGGGCCGGTATAAACAACGGTCAAACGCACCCGCGTCGGGTCCGTAACCGCTGCATGAAGCACGGCAGCCAGTCCGCCCTGGGCCTCGATCTCGGCGTTATCACCGGGAACATCGGCTATCTCGAAGGTCAGTTCGAGCGTATCCGGATCGTATTGGATGGTATCGCCGATCACTGCCCCGGAAATGCGCACGTTGCGCCCGGCCATGTCAGCACTGCTAGCCTGCAACTCATCCACGGTCATGAAATATTCCGCTTCAGCCTGCGAAGCAGAAACGATCAGGAAAATCACCGCTGCCAGAATTAACAAACCACCGATAATAAACTTAGCACGTCCAGCAAGCATTTTTCTCCTCCGAAAAACAATGTACGGACATTTTCACATAGGTTGATTAATCAAAGGTGAGAACATCAATCCGTGTCGTCGGAACCAAGCCGCGCCCCACAGGTACGACAAAAAGCATCTCCAGATTGAGCGCGCTTCCCGCAGCGCGGACAATAAACTGTCTCCTCGTCCTTGGAGGGGCGCGGAGCATGGCGCTTGCGCGGGCTGGGCATTTCCCGATCCCCCTTCTGCCAGGCAACGAAACCGAAGATGCCAGCCGCCAGCAACAACACACCCATCCCAGCCAAAAGCCATGGCAAAGTGCCGATCAAAGAAACGCGGCCTTCTGCATCTGCCGTAGGCGTTACCACAGGCTCCACAGGCAGGCTGGAAATGGTCAAGTCATCGGACTCGCGTTCATAATCGATGGTAACTATGAAAGGCTGGCCTGCCGAAAGGTCACTGGCCCAAATAATGTGATTCACCAGCCCGTCCTCATTCGGTGCGCTCTCCACAGGGGGCGGCACAACACGAACGTTCTGAGCATCCACAGGTTCCAGGAAATTGACCTCGATTGTCCCCAGGGCATAATCACCGGCCCACTCGAAAACGATGTTACGGGACTTTCCATCCTTCACAAGGGCATCATAATATTCCACCTGCACCTGCAACGTGGTGGCCGTGATCTCCAGTAATGCCCACTCCCCCTCCACAGTGCGTTTGTTCTCCGCATTCAACAACCCGCTTACCGGGTCAAGCACCGCCACGGCGTTCACCTGCGCCTGGGCCGGAATGTGCAGGAACAGGGTGGCAGGAAGCGCCGTGTCAGGCGCCAACGTAATGTGATAAATGACCAAAACCGCGGCTTGATCGTACTCTGGCCAGATGTTCACGCTGACGGAACTCAACTTCACATCATCCTGCGCATGTGCGGCAGGAATCATGACCAACAGCAACAAAACAGCCAGTACGAGAAATATCTTGCGCACGGCGACCTCCAAAAAGGATTCTGTTTATCTGATTTCTATCTTACCACGAACGGATAATCTTTAAGCAACGACCACACAATCCGGTTGGCAGGGACAGGTATCCCCATTGCTTCTCCTCCGCGAACGACTGCACCATTGATGGCATCCACTTCGGTGGGCGCACCGCGCAGCACATCCCGCAGCATCGACGACAGATTTTCCCCTGTGCGACGCGCAACATCCTCGGCAGCCTGTGCCGGACCGGGAAACGGCAGCCGAACCCCATGTGATTCAGCCACCGCTGCGGCTTCTTCTGCCAGATTGACCATCACCTGCCGCACAGACGGTGACTCGAGCAGAAGTCCGTTCTTCACCCGCAGGAGCGCCGTCAACGGGTTGATGGCGGCATTGACAATGAGCTTGCCCCAGACGCGAGGCTGGATATCCTTCTCTATTTCCACCAAGAACCCAGCGGCGCGCAACATCTCAGTCAATGCACCAAGCCCGGGATGTTCCTGCAGCCACACCGGTCCATCCCCCGCCAAACGGACAATGGCCGGCGCGGTCAGCGTGGCTCCCAAAGTAGTTATGCCCTGCGCCACGCGCGGCGTACTCAAGGCATCCGCCAAAATCGTATCGTTCCCCAAGCCATTTTGAAGTGTAAGCACTACTCCATTTGGCGCAAGGATGTCTTGCAATATTTTGGATACGCGCAATGTTTGGTAAGATTTGACCAGCACGAGGGCCAGGTCAGCCCCGCGGCAAACAGACGGGTCTGCCGTGGCACGGACAGGGAAACTGCCCACGCCATCGATACACGCCCCGCTTGCGTTCAACGCGTCCAGCCCCTCGGCCCAGGAACCGAGCAGGGTCACATCAGCGCCGGAAGCTGAAAGCCGCGCCGCGAACAATGTGCCCAGCGCGCCGGTACCGATGATCAACACTTTCCTACTTTCCACCGGCCTCTTCCTCTTTCACGAATTCAGCCCATTCCGAATCGGGCATTTCCACTGTGTGTTCCACTGCCGGGAAAGTGCGGGCTCGCACCTCGGCCATATACTCCCCGAAAGCACGCTGCATCTCGGATTGGAGATCAGCATATTTCTTGACGAACTTGGGCGTAAAGCGATCGAAAATGCCCAGCAGGTCATGCGTGACAAGGACCTGCCCGTCACAGCCAGCTCCGGCTCCAATGCCGATGGTCGGGATGGTCAGGCTCTTGCTGACCCATTCCGCCAGCCGGGCCGGAACGGATTCGAGCACCAGACTAAAACAGCCTGCTTCCTCAAGCAGGCGGGCATCTTCGAGCAAGCGGCGGGCGGAGGATGCGGTGCGCCCCTGCGGGCGGAAGCCGCCCAGCGCATGGACGGACTGCGGCATGAGGCCAAGGTGTCCCATCACAGGAATCCCTGCTCCCACAATCGCGCGAACGGTATCGAGGCGCTCGCGCCCGCCTTCCAGTTTGACAGCATCCATGCCGCCTTGCTGAAGGAAACGGCCCGCATTGCGCACAGCTTCTTCTACCGAAACCTGGTAGGACAGGAACGGCATATCCCCCACCAGCAGGGCAGATTTTGCCCC
>CAZRCR010000112.1:0-6195 GCA_964598615.1 uncultured Anaerolinea sp. | reverse complement strand
GGACCTGCTCAGCCCGCGCGTGGACGTCGAACCCGCCCACCCGGGCCTGTCCGCTGCTGGCATCCATCACCGAAGACAGGATGCGCAAGACCGTCGTCTTCCCGGCCCCGTCTGGACCAACCAGCCCAAACAGGATGCCCTGCGGGATGTCGAGACTCACGTCCTCGATAGCGGCCACCTGTTTCCGGGTCGGGTATCGCTTGGTTAGATTGTCTGCTTTGATCGCTCTTTCCATAAACCTCCGGTATTCGTCAGGACTACGGTCAATATAACGGGAGGAAGTCCGGAGAAACAGGTGATGAGCGCCACCAACCGGGATGACGCCCGCCACCTGCCGATATGACGCGCGTCACCATTTTGGGTTTCGGCGCGATTTCTGAAAAAGAATCGTGTTATTATGCCCACATGGGACGACCACTCGAACCAGGCTTGTTGCGCATCTTCCGCTATTTCGCCGGGATTGCCGTGGTGTATTTTTCAATTTTGTGGGGATACGGGATCACTGCACCCGATCGCAGCCTGTCACTCCAGGTTCAATCGTTGATGAATCTCGCCACAAATGCCACCCTGTTCGTATACCTGTCCATCCCCTGGCTGGAACGCCACCTGAAAAGCCTGTACCTGCCGTTTGCACTCGTTACATACACCGGGGCGATGGTGTTCAGCAACCTGATCTACCTCATCGAACCGGGAAAGGACCTGTATACCCTGGCGCTGCGCGGCTGGACGTTGGTCCCGATCCTGCTTGTCCCGCTGGTAATCATCGCCTGGCAATATTCCCTGCGCTATGTGCTCATTTTTACGATTTTCACCAACCTGTCCGAACTCATCGTCCTGCTCGCCGCAGTAAAGCGAGTGAATTTCGAAACCCTGCCCGTACTGGGCCTGCCGTTCATCCTGGCGTTCGCATTCGGAACTGTGGGGTATATCATCGAACGGCTGATGAACACCCAACGCCTGCAGAAACGGAAATTGGTGATGGCGAACATCCAGTTGGGGCAACAGGCTAATACCTTGGAGCACCTTGCAACCAGCCGGGAACGGAACCGGCTGGCACGCGAACTGCACGACACCCTGGCCCACACTTTGAGCGGCGTCGCGGTCAACCTGGAAGCGATCAAGACCATGCTCCCGCCGGAACAGCATGAGGTCTCTGCCATGCTCGACCATTCCCTGAATGCCACCCGGCTGGGGCTGGACGAAACCCGCCGCACCCTGCAAGACTTGCGCGCCCGTCCGCTCGAAGACCTCGGGCTGGAACTCGCCATCCGGACCCTGATGCGGGCACTGGCAGACCGGGAGTTGATCGAGACTGACGTCCATATCTCCCCCAACCTGCCAGTCCTGCCGCCAGATGTGGAACAGAGTCTGTACCGCATCACGCAGGAAACGCTCGAAAATATTGCCAGACATGCCAGGGCACATCACGTACTGCTGAAACTCGAATCCACCGGGGATTGCATCGAACTGACCATCCAGGATGACGGCATGGGATTCAACGTCAAAGAAAAACTGACCCGGGATCAGTTCGGCATCCGGGGCATGCGAGAACGCGCCGCGGTTGTTGGCGGGACGCTGTCGGTACGGAGCAAGGTAGGAGCCGGGACAACGGTCCGGTTCGTATGGGAGAGGCTGGATGATCAAAGTCCTGATCTGTGACGACCAGGAAATCGTCTGCGAAGGCCTGCAGCGCATCCTGGAAAGCGATCCGGAGATCTCCGTCATAGGGATTGCCCATGATGGTCAGGAAGCGCTGGAGATGGCCTCTGCCAGGAACCCCGACCTGGTGCTGATGGATTTAAAAATGCCGGTGATGAACGGCATCCAGGCCACCCGCCGCCTGCACGAACTCCACCCCGCGATACAGGTGCTGGTCCTGACCACGTATGCTGACGACGAATGGCTGTTCGAAGCCATCCGCAGCGGTGCGGCGGGGTATTTGCTCAAGGACAGGCCGCGCAAGGAATTGGTCGAAGCGATCAAGGGAACGATTGCCGGGGAGTCTTACATCGACCCGGCAGTGGCGCGCAAAGTATTGAGCAGCGTGGCGCAAGCGCCACAGGCCGGGAATCACCAAGCCAGGATTTCCCTGTCCCCCCGTGAGGCAGAGATATTGGAACTGTTAGCCTTGGGACTTTCCAATGCAGATATTGCCAGCCGCCTCTTCCTGTCCGAAGGAACGGTCCGCAATTACATGAGCGACCTGTTCACAAAATTGGGAGTCTCGGACCGTACCCAGGCAGTGGTTGCGGCGTTACGCGCGGGGTTGGTGGATATCAATAAGTTGTGACTATATTCCCGGAATGCATTCCCATATATCATCACCGGAATCCGCAGAATATGGTAAAACATGGGGCGAGTCTTTTGAAATGGTCTGGTTAACCCGAAAGCCCATCCTCCAGAGAAAACCCATGCACCCACAAGACCTTGTCACTCAAACCTTCCGCCAACGCTTTGGCCGCGAACCGGCCCACACCGCCCTTGCCCCGGGCCGCGTCAATCTCCTGGGCGAACATGTCGACTTCAACGACGGATTTGTACTGCCAGCCGCCATCGACCGGGCCACGTATGTTGCTTTTTCTCCAGCCGACGATGCGCAGCGTTCGACCCTAGTGGCTGCAGACTTCGCCGAGGAAGTTTCCTTCACACTGGAAAATATCCCCGCCAAGACCGACGCCCAAGGCAACGCCATGCCCGAATGGGCACTCTACCCCGCGGGAGTGGCCTGGGCCTTGCTGGATGCCGGTAAAAAAGTGGCCTCCATCGACGCCGTCTTTGCATCCGATGTGCCGCGTGGCGCCGGTCTGAGTTCCTCCGCCTCGGTGGAGATGGCCTTTGCCCTGGCCTGGCAGGCGCTTGGAGGCTGGTCGCTGCCACCCATGCCACGCGCCCTGCTCGGGCAAAAAGCCGAGAACCAGTACGTTGGCGTCAACTGCGGCAGCATGGACCAGTTCGCTTCGGCCTGCGGCGTAGCGGACAGCCTGCTCCTGCTCGACTGCCGTTCGCTCGAATGGCAGACGCTCCCCGTCCCGGAGAATATCGCCATCGTGATTGCCGACACATCCGTGCGGCGCAAATTGACCGATGGGGCCTATAACCAGCGCCGACAGGCCTGCGAGGAAGCGGTGCGCATCCTGTCACAGCAACTTCCCGGCATCCGGGCGCTGCGCGATGTCAGCGTGGAAGATTTCAACCGGTTCTGCGACCAGCTCCCGGTCCTTGCAGAAAAACGGGCGCGGCATGTGGTGGAGGAAGTCCGGCGCACACAACAGGCCATCCCGCTCCTGGAACAGGGCCGGATCGCCGAGTTCGGGCAGATCATGAACGAATGCCACACCAGCCTGCGTGACCTGTACGAGGTCTCGATCCCCGAACTGAACACGATGGTGGAAATCGCCCAGGGCCTGCCCGGCTGCCTGGGAGCACGTCTTACCGGGGCGGGGTTCGGCGGCTGCACCGTCAACCTGGTGGAAAAATCCGCCGCGGAACGTTTTGTCGCCGCTCTGACCGAACAATACCAGCGGAAGACCGGATTGCCCCCGGCGATCTACGTTTGCAAAGCCAGCGATGGCGCCAGGCTGATATAGCTGTGCCCTTCCTCGCGCGAAAACAGCCACGGCCTTCCGGCGCGTGGCTGTTTCTGTTCTTCTCACCAGGCATTGCTCCGGTTCAAGCCGAACAGGCGAATTGATAATCGGCCAGAACAGACTGGATCCGTCCGAGCAGGATGCTTTCAGCGCAGTTCGACATCCCGCCCGTCCGGATGAGAGCATACTGGTCCGGCAAATGCTGGCTGATGAGGGTCAGCGGGATCGGAGTTCCACCAAAATTCTGCAGCAACCGGGAAAGGGCCGCCTGCACTGCCGGGTCAGCCCAGTAATAGCGGATGCGGTCACTCAGACTATATTTGCGCTTGAAGGCCTGCTCCTCGGAAGTGCCCTGGTAATACTTCTTCCAGTATTCCGGACGGCGCAAGGCCGCCGCTTCGAGCGCCTGGGGCACATCCGAGCAAACTGCAACAGGGCACAGTTCCTTCTCGATGGCTGCCAGAGCAAAGACCGCTTCCCGGAAAGCAAAGGTCAAAGCCGGCCCGACCTTCAGGATGGCAAAGTGATCCTTCACCAGATCCTTCAACGCCGTGCGCAACTGGTAATCGGTGGAATGCGCTTCATAGACCAGGCGCGGCTCACTTTCGATAAAGACTGACAGTTCGCGCGCCGGCTCCCGGTCGTATCCCAAAACGAAATCATCCCCGAACTCCACCCCCGGCTGGACGACTACCGCCATCACCCGTTCCCAGGCGGACCCCAAACCGGCCCGCTGGAACGCGGTGCGCGTCAACTCGACGGTTTGACGCGCGTCCCCGGCGCGGGTCACAGCAACGCTCTCCTCGCGGGTGTGCACCCCGCCCGGCACGGGCACTTCGGTGCCGATCACATAACGCAGCAATCCTGCATCCGGTGCAGCTTCCTCCGCCACGCGGGCCATCCAGGCGGAGCGCTCAGCGATCACCTCCGGGGTCAACGTTCCGGGAGGATCGTCTGCCAGACGCATACTGGCATCGAGATGGATTTTGGTGAACCCCGCCCCCACGTAGGAGCGGACCATCTCATTGGATTTCTGCATGGCGCTTGCGGCAGGTTCATTCTGCCAGACATTCGGCCCCAGATGGTCCCCTCCTAGGATTATTTTCGATGCCGGAAAATCGTTTTCCCGAGTAATATTTTGGATATACGCATTAAACTCAACAGGTGTCATCCCAGTATAGCCACCAAATTGGTTGACCTGGTTGCAGGTTGCCTCGATCAGCAAGTAACCGTCTTTCATCTGGCGCATGGCGGCTTTCAAGACCCAGGGATGGGCCGAACAAACCGAGACAATCCCGCGCGGCTCCCCCATCTTCTGGGCGGCGAGGATGAAATCGAGATAGTTCATGGGATCGCCCGCGTTGAACTCAGCTATCAAGCCCCACAGCGGACAGAAATGCGCGTGCCAGGAGCATGTGCCCGGTCAGGTTGGGATGGACGCGGTCCCAAGCCAGGGCCATGGGGTGAACATTCTCCAGCAACCCATCGAACGCCGCCTGGGTGTCCACAAAGATCGCCTGGTAGCGGTCCGCCAGTTGCTTCACAACGGCGCCATAACGGTCCATCATGGCGCGCATCGGTTCGGCCCGGTTCGGTTCGATGAAGTAAGGCGTCATCAGGACCAGACCCTTCAACTGCGGGCGCGTACGGGCAACCAGCTTTTCCAGTGTGGCAGCATAGGTCTCCAGAGAAACGTGTTGTTCCCTGGCAAGCGACGAATCGAACTGCCGCCAGACATCGTTGATGCCGATCATCACGGAGAGCCAGTCGGGCCGCAGTGCCAGGACATCCATCTCCCAGCGGGCTTCGAGATCGAGCACGGTATTGCCGCTTACGCCGGTGTTCAGCACGCGGATATGGTGAGCAGGGCAGGCCGCGCCGAGCATGGCATTGACCAGACTGACGTAGCCATTGCCAAGTCCCTGCCGTTCGCCCACAGGCCGGGCGCGGTCGCAGTCGGTGATCGAGTCACCGATCATCACCAGGTTACTTTTCGGTTGGATCAACATATTGCATGGCCTCCTTGAGCGTGGGCTGGGCGGACGTGCCGCCTGCGGAGCGGGTCGAGAGGGACCCGCAAACGGATGCCAGCCGGAGGGATTTCGCCAGACTCCAGCCGTTCAAAAATCCGTAGAGAAAACCTGCATTGAAGGTATCCCCCGCCCCAACGGTATCCACAACCCTGTCATTCAACAGTGCCTGTGCAGATGCAATTTCGTCCCCGCGGCGGGCCAGCGCGCCCTCGGCGCCGCGCTTCATGGCGACCGTGCCTGCCAATCCCGCAAGGACTTCAAGCGCCTGCCCCACCGTCCGGGCGGATGTGATGGCAATTGCTTCGTTCTCGTTCGGCAGGAAAACGTCTGTCAGGACCAGCAAGTCGCGGACGCCGTCCCATCGGCTGGACGGATCCCAGTTCGTGTCGAGCGAAGTGGTCAGGCCAAAGGCATGGGCACGATGGAACAGGTCCGGGAGGCCGGGGCGCAGGCCGGATTGGAGGAAATAGCTTGCGACACGCATGTGCCGCGAGCAACGCAGAAGGGTATCGGTCACGTCCGCGGCTTGCAGGTCCGCGATGGTGCCGGGATTGGTCAGCATAGCCCGGTCGTTG
>CAZRCR010000111.1:0-6210 GCA_964598615.1 uncultured Anaerolinea sp. | reverse complement strand
AATATCCTTCTGAATCATTTCCTGGCCGAGGCTGGAGCACATGAATTTGTAGTCGCGCGAAACGACCACGCCTTCGTTCTTCATGTTCTCGCCCGCGAATTTGGCGACATTCGCCACGTCCACGACACCGGCAATGTTGGTGCCGCAGTGACAAACGTACACGCCAATGCGTTCGGTGGGTTTCTTTTCGTCGCTCATTGGCTATGCCTCCTCGGAAGTACCGGCTGATGGGCCACCTTTTTTGAGCGGGGGCGGCATGGGCAGACCGGCGGGTTTCTTGGCAGCGGGAGCCGCGGCTTCCGGTTCGGGGGTTGTCACGCCGATGCGGCTCATCGCCGATTTGGCCGAAACGAACTCCGCGCCGAAGCCAAGCTGCTCGGGTTTCTGCCCGAAGGCGATACCCATCAACTGGGTGAAGAACAGGATGGGCATGTGATAGTTGGTTTTGAAATAACCGTTCATCTGACCCTGGAAGGCATCCAGGTTCATCTGGCACATCGGGCAGAGGGCAACCATCACGTCCGCTTTGTAGTTGTCGGCGGAAGAGATCAGGCGGCGGATCAGCTCGAAGGCGGTATCCGGCCCGATCTGGGTCATGTGGCCGCCGCAGCAGGCGGTCTTGAGCGGGAAGTCGATGACTTCGGCGCCCAGGGCGCGCAACAGGTCATCGAGTTCCACGGGGTGCTCGGTGTCGGAGTAGCGGTTGTTGTAATCGGGGCGGGGAAGCATGCAGCCGATGTACGGGGCCACGCGCAGGCCGGTCAGCGGTTTGACCACTTTGGCCTTGACCGCGTCCAAACCTACGTCATGCAGAATCACATCCAGCAGGTGTTTGACGGCCAGCGTGCCCGGGTCGTAGTGCAGGCCGCCCGCGGCCAGCGCTTCGTTGATCTGTTTGCCGAAAGCCTTGTCCTCGTGCATGTAGTGGTCGGCTTTGGCCAGGTTCAGGTAGCAGGCAGAGCAGGGGGCAACTACAGTGTTGGCCCCATTGGCCTGTTGCTCGGCCAGGGCCAGGTTACGCGCGATGAGCGAGTAAGCCGGCATCCGGTCCAGGGAGAGGTACTCGGTGGCGCCGCAGCAGTTCCAGTCGTCAATTTCGTTGAGTTTCACGTCCAGCGTTTTGCAAACCGACATCACGGAGTGATAGTAGGCCTTGGCGCTGCTTTCCATCGAACAGCCGGGATAGAAGATGTAGTCGCTCATGCAGCCTCCAGTTCCTTGGCGCGTTTCAGGATCTTCTTCAGGCCATCCATGCCTTTGATGCGTTTGGGCGGCAGGGGGGACATGCCCTTCTTGGTCAACATGCCGATGGCCATCGGGGCCATGTTCGGCAGACGGACGGCCAGTTTGGGGTGAATAACGTTATGCACGCCAGCCAATCCGATTTCAAAACTGCGCCCAAAGTTCTCCACGTAACTAATGAAAGTCTTGGAGAAATCGGACGCAGTCTTGTCTTGAACAGTCCCGGCTTCAAGGGCCATATTCTTGAGCGTATACATCACGTCGGTGATATGGATTTCCTGCGGGCAACGCACGGTGCAGTAATAGCACGAAACGCACATCCACGGTGTATTGCTCTTGAGCACCTCTTCGCGCATACCGGCACGCAGCATGGCAAAGATGGTGCGCGGGGTGTGTTCCATGGCGGAACCCGACGGGCAGGACCCGCCGCACGTACCGCACTGGATGCACATCTCCACGTGAGAATTACCGGGCGTGCGCTTGGCGACTTCCTGCAACAGCGAAGGCGGACCGCTTACAGCATGTGTACTCGTCATAGGCATCGCTCCATTGGTTGAGATTCAGGCTCATAGCCTGGTTTTGACCATCCTTTAGTATGTTTGAATCGGGAATAAAACGGAAGTGGGATTAGTCATGCGTTTGCGTGATAAAACACATGAGAACCGGATAAGAGAATAAGTCGCCGTTTTACCTGTTCAGGGCGCGTTGGACCGGGGGCCGGGCGCTGCTGCGATAATACTTTCCCGGGCTGAAAATCCAATCCTCTCTGGCAGTGTTATCAAATTCGCGGATGGTTGGAGTATAATCGCCCCGAATTCGGACAAGGAGTGTATAAAATGAATTTTGCAATGTGGAAGAAAGCCCTTACTGTTATCCCGGATGTCTCCAAGGAAGAATGGGACAAACTCGACATCGTCTCGAAATGGCTGATCAGCACGCGCGCTGCGGTGTTGATCATGACCTTCCTATCAGCGGTTCTGGCCGGACTGTTTGCCCTGCATGACGGATATAAGGTCAATCCGTTGGCGTGGTTCATCCTGGCGCTCGGATTGGTGCTCTCCCATGCCACCAATAACATCTTCAACGATTACACGGACTACGTCCGCGGCGTGGACAAGGACAACTATTTCCGTACCCAGTACGGTCCACAGCCGATTGCGGATGGACTGATGACCAAGCGCCAGCACCTGACCTACTTTGCTGTTACTCGTCTGTTGGCTCTGGCCTGTGGCCTATACCTGATCCTGAGCAATGGCAACGACCCGACCATCTGGCTCCTGCTTGGCCTGGGTATGGTGTTCGTGCTTTTCTATACTTGGCCGATGAAGGGTTATGCCCTGGGTGAGATCGCCGTGCTCATTGTTTGGGGTCCGCTCATGATCGGCGGCGGCTACTATGTGCTGACCGGCGTCTGGAATTGGAATGTGACCTGGGCCAGCCTGCCCTATGTGTTGGGTGTTACCACGGTCATCTTCGGCAAGCATATCGATAAGCGTTCCATCGACAAGGCCAAGAAGATCTTCACCCTGCCGGTGGTGATTGGCGAAAAAGCTGCCCGTTATACGGTACTGGCGATGATGGTCGCCCCCTACCTGCTGGTGGCGGCCATGGTGGCCATGAAATATTTCACCCCGGTCATGCTGATCGTTTTCCTGGCTGTGCCGACCTTCCTGAAACTCTATCCCCAGTTCCTCAAGCCCAAGCCGGAAACGCGCCCCGAAGGTTTTCCGGATGGACAGGGCGGCTGGCCGCTCTACTTTGCCCCGCAGGCCTTCGTCAATAACCGGGCTTTTGGCATGTGGTTCATGCTTGGCCTGATCGTGGATGTGGTTTTGCGGCTGGTTTTCCCCACGTTCTGGGTGATGTAACCGGCAGTTCAATTGAAGGTTTCAACAGGCTCCTTAAACTGGAGCCTGTTTTTGTTGTATAATTTTTTCGCCATTCGGAATTCAAGCAATGACCTTGAGCATGGAAGGGAGTATGGTATGACACAAATGGGCCCCCTGTCTCCACAGCCGAAGAATCAAAATCAAGATCTAAATACTCTCATCCTTGTGATTACAGGATTGATTGGCATTCTTGGTCTGGCTTTATGTTGTGTGGTTGTGGCAATGGTGGTTTCCACTAAATCCGGTTTTACACTGCTTGCCACTGCTACGCCGACATCAATGCCAACATCGGCAGTGACTTGTCCATCGGTGCCGGATGAGTGGTATATGAAAATTTCCAACACCTTCGATTACGAAGAATCAAATTGGCCGGTGGGTGATTCACGTAGTGCATATGGTATTTCTCACACTTGGTATGAGGATGGAAAGTATTATGTCAGTGCCATCCCGGATTCTGGAATGTTGACCTATGAAGCGCCGGAGCTACCGATGCAGCAGGATTTTTACCTTTCCGTGGATATGCAGAAGGTCAGCGGGATCAATGAGAACTATCAGGGAGTCTATTTCCGATTAACGGAACCGAATTCATATTTCTTTGGTTTCAATGATTTGCAGCAATACGTTGGTTGGTCTTATATTGGACAATGGGAAACTTTGATCCCGTGGACGAATTCAGGGGCACTTAAACCTCACGAAGTTAATACCATTACGGTCGTGGCAAAACACTCTCACTTCGATTTTTGTATCAATGGCCAATGGGTGGCATCCATGGATGATGAACGCAAGACGATTGGGTACGTGGGCGTTTTCTTTGGTACGGATGATGTCGGTCAGGAGACAGTATATGCCATTGATAATTTTATCCTGTACTCCCCGTTGAATGGTGATTAACTCCCCGATAGGTTTGTTTGCAATTTATATTCAGCTTTGATTGGCGAGCATAACGCGCGCGAGTATAATCCCGCTATTCCAATCCCTTCCTGGAGGCTGTCATGCGCCCTGACTGGGACTCGTACTTCATGAAGATCGCCTATGCTGTTTCGGAACGCTCCACCTGCGACCGCGCCTTTGTGGGCTGCGTGTTGGTGCTCGACAAGCGTATCCTGACTACCGGCTTCAATGGTTCCCCTAAGGGCCAGCCGCACTGTGATGAGGATGGTCACTTGATGGTGGAAGGTCACTGCGTGCGTACCATCCACGCCGAAACGAATGCCATCATCCAGGCAGCCCTGCATGGTGTTTCGACAAAAGGGTGTACATGCTATGTGACCCACCTGCCGTGCATAAACTGCACGAAGGCGCTCATCAATGCGGGCATCGTTCGCCTTGTTTACAGTGTAGCCTATCGTATGGACGAGAACGCCATAAATTTCCTGAAGGCAGCCAATATCGAGGTGGTGCAGAAAGAGTTCAATCTGACCGGGGAAATAAAAGGGTAAGAAGATAAGGCGAGATTTATCTGCTTGGATATTACATGAAACGGCTTCCGTGGCAATCAGCCCGGAAGCCGTTTTTATTTTGGCCTTGATATACCAACTGTTGAGCTGTGTTTGTTTTCCTGCCTCGATTACAACAGGATCAATTCTGCCTGTGGCGTACTCAGGAACTGCGCGCCGGTCTCTGTCACAAGCACATCTTCCTCGATGCCTACATACCCATAACCCGGCACGGCTAACCCCGGCTCCACAGTGTAAACGTGGCCTGGTTCCAGAAGCATTTCGGGGGAATTGCCGTAACGTTCCCAGCGTGGACCGGGCATCGCGCCACCATCGTGGGCGTTGCGTCCCACCTGGCGACCGGGGCCGTACTGATATTCGGGGTATCCGGCCCGCGGGACGATACCGCGGGCGATGGCATGCACTTCCGCCCCCTTCATCCCCGGTTTCATCTTGCTGACCGTTTCCCGGATAGCGCGGACGATGGTCTCGAAACCTTTGCGGACCTCCGCGGGCGGTTCCGTTTCCCCGGGGTGCAGGAGGTAGACCATGCGCTGGATGTCGGAGCAGTATTCCTCCTGCCGGACGCCAAAATCGAAATGGACGAGGTGGCCGCGTTCGAGGACGATATCCGTGGGCGCGGCGTGCCCCACCGGTGACTCCGGGCCGGAGTTGACCGCCGGGCAGCCTTCGTAGTCCCAGGCTTCGGTCACTTGGAGTTCGATCATCTGCTGGTGCATGAATTCGGACAGGTCTTTTTCTGTCTGACCTGGCTTCATGAATCCAAAAGCACGCCGGTAGATTTCTTCTGTGGTCGCCACGGCTTTGCGGACGCGCTCTACTTCTGCAGGCGTTTTGCGGCCGCGCAGGGACGAAATGATACCCTCGGCAGAGATCAATTTCCCGGCATGGGGTGTTCCGGCGAGGTAACCTGTCAGCACCTGGTACATGCCGTGGGTCAGGCCATCGGCGGCGGGGTCACTGGCCGAAGTGTTGACGGCGATTTGCTGTGGGGCGAGCAGGTCCAGGGTCCGCATGAGATCGGGTTGGACGGACTGGTCGTAGGCAATGACCTCGTCATAAGCGCCGGTGCGGGTTGCTGTCTCCGCTTCGTAGCGTCCAACGATGGCGATGCGGCGGCCGGAACGTGTCAGCAACAGGGCCGAGTTCCAGGTCAGGTTGGCGCCGTAGATGAGTGGCAGGACGGGGTCGAAGACAGCAGTGGTCTCACGGACGAAGGTTAGCCAGGCATCGACTTGCTTTTCCTGGAGGATGCCAATGGCTTGCTGGACTTTTTCCTGGATGATGGTCATGGCGATCCTTTACTTATATGGCGGCCAGGGAATCTCGACCGGGTTGGAGTAACCGTGTTTCTCGACGGTATAGAGCAAGCCGTTGGATGGCTGGGCGCATCCGGCCTCGTCGGTGAACGTGTATTCGTTACTGTATTGGTTTGGCAGGGCCACTGGCAGCCAGACCAGATTGCCTCCCTGACAGACCCACACCTCAAGGAAATAGCCGCGGTCGTCGTCCTCGGTCATCCAGACCTCGTTCCAGGAGAGTGTGACCTGGTTGCTATCCCGCGTCGCCTTGATGCGGTCAGGGGAGTGGTACAGCGCGTCGTTGGTCATGGGAAGGCGCAC
>CAZRCR010000110.1:0-6223 GCA_964598615.1 uncultured Anaerolinea sp. | reverse complement strand
TTCGAGGTCGTTCGAGTCCATCACGCGCTCGGCCACCTGCTGGTTCTCGCGGAAAACACGCGCTTGGCGCAGCAAGCCGTCCACGAGGGTGGTCTTGCCGTGGTCGACATGAGCGATAATGGCAATATTTCGAAGGTCAGTTCGTTCTTTGAGCATAAGGGGTCCGGTATTGGGTATTGGTAATTCGGAAATCGGTATTCGTCTGGCACATACAAAAACCCCGGCGTAGAGACCGAGGTTTCGGCGTGCGGGCTGTATTCTATCAGATTGTACAAAATTTGGGCAGAGGTGACATAGCTGTGTTATAATCCCGCCGCTATGTTCCACTCCAACCCCGGCAAGTCCCAGGTATTCGTGATGGTGATCTGCGGTTTTTCCGCCGCGTTGACCTTAGTGAATCGCGCCTGTAGCCCGGAGAGACCGTAAGTAGCCAGCCTTTCTGCTTTTCCAAACTGCCGCAGGTGCCTGCGGCAGTTTTTTGTTTTTTTCTCACTTGTAGGGCGGGTTTGTAACCCGTCAAAGCCGAATTCGTCAGGCTTGCAGCCTGACTACAATCAAACGGAAATATGTTTTGTTACAATCAGGAGACACCATGATATCCATCAGCCTCGACCACACCACCCTCATCCTCGGCGCCAAGACCATCTTCCGCGACCTGACCTGGGAAATCCAGCACGACCAGAAGATCGGTCTGGTCGGCCCCAACGGCGCGGGGAAATCATCGCTGTTCAAACTCATCATCGGGGAATACCATGCCGAACCGGGCGGGAACGTTGTCCGTGCCCGCGGGGTGACGGTCGGCTATTTGCCCCAGCAGCCGGAATTCGACCGGTCTGCCACCGCACTGCAGTTGGCGCTGGACGGCAACCCGCGCGTGGCCGAACTGGAACAGTCCCTGGCAGACATCGAATCCCGGCTCGGTGACCCGTCGGTTTACAACGACGAAAAAGCTCTGTCGCGGACTGTGGAACTGCACGCTCAAACCCTGGAGGAGTACGAGTCCCTGGGCGGCGCGTCCTACCCGCAGCGGGTGCGTGACCTGCTGGGCGGACTGGGCCTCCCCGTCGCGGACTTCGATAAACCGGTCGGCGTCCTTTCGGGCGGACAGAAAAAACTGATCGGGCTGGCGCGCTTGCTGCTGACGCGTCCCGATGTGCTCCTGCTCGACGAACCCGACAACCACCTCGACCTGCCCGGCAAAGCCTACCTGGAGAAGCTCATCCGGGAGTATTCCGGCGCGGTGGTACTGGTCTCGCATGACCGATACCTGCTCGATGCGGTCGTCACCCACATCACCGAGATCGAAGACGGGAAAATCACCACCTTCGCCGGGAACTATACCGACTACATCCTCGACAAGCAGGAACGCATGGCACGTGCCGAGGAACTTTACCACATCCAGCAGCGTTCCATCGCCCGCATGGAAATGGCGCTCAAACGCTATAAACTGTGGGTACAGACCAGCGATAAATTCGCCAGCCGCGTCCATAACATGGAAGCCCGGCTGGAACATCTGGACCGGCTTGACCGTCCCGCCGGGGAACGCCGCCGGATGGGGTTGGAACTCAACGGTTGGCGCGGCTCGAACCAGGTCCTGGAACTGGTCGGCGTGCAGAAATCGTACGCCCGTCCGGTGCTGACTGGTGTCAGCCTGCTGCTCCGCCACGGAGAACGCACCGGGCTGATCGGTCCGAACGGGACCGGGAAGTCGGTCCTCCTGCGGCTCATCCTCGGCACAGAAGTCCCGGACGCGGGTGAGATCAAGATCGGTCCCAGCGTCAAAGTGGGATACTATGCCCAGGAGCACGAAACGCTCGACCCGGAGATGACCCTGATCGACACCGTCCGAAGGGCGGCGAACATGAGCGAGTCGAACGCGGTGGCCTTCCTGTTGCGCTACCTGTTCACCTACAAACAGGCCAGCGAAAAGGTGCGCACGCTCTCGGGCGGCGAACGCAGCCGCCTGCAACTGGCCCTGCTGGTGCTCTCAGGCGCCAACTTCCTGCTGCTCGACGAACCGACCAACAATCTCGACATCGCCTCCGCCGAAGTGCTGGAGAACGCCCTGGACGACTTTGTTGGTACGGTGCTGGTCATCTCGCACGACCGCTACTTCCTCGACCGCACCGTCAACCGCATCCTGGCACTGGAGGGCGGGCAAGTCAAGGAATATATCGGCGGGTATAGCGATTATGCGCAGAAAGTGAAACGGAATTCGTAATTCGGTATTTGTTCCGGATGAGTACAAAAACATCTCGCGAAGAATTTCGCGAGATGTTTTTGTGTACCGGAAGGTTCGATTTCAAGCCATGATTGGTGAGGCAAGCAGGTACATCACCGAGACGAAGTGTGCCAGCGCGCCGAGCAGAACGAAGATATGCCAGACCTCGTGAAAACCGAACCTGCCGGGAATGAAGTCCAGTTTCTTGGTCGCGTACACGACCGCACCCAGGGTGTATATGACACCGCCGGCAATGAGCCAGAACATGGCTCCCTGCGGCAGAACGGACGGCATCTGCGGGGCAGCCATCACGCACAGCCAACCCATCACCACGTAGATGACTGCGTTCAGCCAGCGCGGCGCGCCCAGCCAGAATACCTTGACCAGGATGCCGGTCAACGCGATGAGCCAGATAAGCGTCAACAGGCCCCAGCGGAAGAAACCGGTAAAGGCATTGACACAGAACGGCGTATACGTCCCGGCGATGAGCAGGAAGATGGCGGAATGATCGAGTTTACGGAAGACCCGCAACGTTTCGGGCTTAACCTGCACCGCATGGTACACACCGCTGGCGGTGAACATGGCGATCAGGCTGATACTATATACAATGACCGACACAATCTTTGCTGTTACCGGCCAGCTGACAATAAGCAGGGCAACCTGACCAAAAAGGGCGGCGATCGCGCCGCCCAGATGAGAAAGACCATTAAAGGGTTCGCGGAGTTTGGAGAGCATGGGACATCCTTTCCACGCAAGGATACCCGCAGTCCCCAAATTCAACCTATCCCCCTGCTAACAACCGGCTACTGTCCGCGTAACAGTTTTGATACTCGTTAATATATCCATCCCAAAACTGCCAGCGAGAATTTGCACATTCGAAATATCTGAAGATTATTATTATTTTGGAGGACCGATAACAAGGCGAAAACCATCAGAGCTACCCGCGCTCTCTGGATTTGTTTGTTCACGTGTTGCAGCACGTGTATATTGGATCTCGGACAGGAATGAACCTCCTTTCATAACCCTAAAGATTTCTTTTCCAGCCCTTATATCCTCCCGGCCATCCTCGCTATCGTATGGGTATCGAAAAGCGTTATCATTTTCATCTTCCCCGTAAAGGCTAATTGACCATTCCCAGACATTCCCGGCCATATCCACCACACCATATGGGCTATCACCCTTTGGTGAATATTTGCCCACAGGTGTTGTATTGGCTATTTGCGATTCCTTGGAGTTACAAAGCGACTTCTGGAACTTATTGCCCCAAGGCCAAATACGCCCATCAGCGCCTCGGGCTGCTCTCTCCCATTCGACTTCGGTTGGAAGCCGAGCTACGTATCCCTTGGGAAATGTTAAGCCATATCGATCATTAAACCAATCGCAGAATTTAAGCGCCTTATAGAATGAAATATTTACTGCCGGATGATCAAGTTTTTCTTTCCAGTCCTCGCCCCAATCCTTAAAAGACAATGTACTTTCTACATACTCAGCAAATTCCCTGCGTAAAACAGGATATTTTCCAATCCAATAATCATACGGGATGACAAACGCATGTTGCGGAACTTCGTCTTGCCAAGCAAGGTTATCAACAAGCTTGCTCCCAATAATTGTTTCACCCTTTGGTATCTTCACAAATACCATTTCTCCAAAGACCCTGCTTTCAATTTCGCTCAAAACTTGATTCATTCCAGATGTATTCTGCTTAGTGGCTTGCAATGGAGAAGCAAAGGGAGGAAATACTTCTCCGGTATAGGGTTTGTAGGTTATTTGAAGCCTCAAACTAGATGCTCGTAATTCCAGGCCTTGCAACAACCAACCATGCCCCCACTCCCGGAACAAATCTACCCATTGCCAGCGGCTCAGTCGATCCGGCACCTTGCATTCGTCAAGTCTGGCAGGGATAATGAAAATCGTACCTTCCGGTTTTTCATCAGCGATATCCAATGCCTCTTTGATTTCCTTTTGAACATAGCCCTCTTTGGTAATGGAGTTCCCAGAAAGGCAGACAATAATTGCATCCGATTCACGGATGGCTTTTGGAATTTCAATGCGCCATTCTTGGCCCGGTTTGATCTTGGCCTCATCCAGCCAAGAATCAATCCCATTCTGACGAAGGAATTGATACAACTCACGTACAGCAGCCTTATCCTGCGACGCATGACAAAGAAAAACCTTCAGAGGACGATCGGTGACATCAGGCATAGGAATTCCCAATAATAGAGTGTAAATATTATACGGCAAAACAAAAAGCCTCGCGGACAAGTCCACGAGGCCACTCTTTCCTGCCGGTTAAAACGCTTTCAGCGCCGTCTGCTCATCTTCATAAATATCCAGGTAAGTGTCATACCCCACCAGTTCGAGCACGCGTCGCACTTCGGTATTCGGTTTGAGCAGCTTGAAATGAACCGACTTGCCGGTCCCCTTGCCGCCTGCAGCCTCCTTTTGCTCGAACAATTTGTAAATCACCTGGAGTGTGCGGAACCCGGCGCTGGTCATCGAAGGAACATCCGTCAAATCGACCAGCAGGTCGCGTGCGCCACTTTCAAATACTTCCCGGGCTTTCGCTTCGAACTGGGCGGTATTCCCCAAATTGACACGATCCGTCAGGCGCAAGATGGTAACCGGTACACGGGCTTGTTTCTTCTCAACGATGATTTCCATAATCACACCTCCAGTGATGTATAAACCATTGTAACGGCGACCGGATGCAACGTCAATCCAATCATCAAAAAAGCCTCGCGGACAAGTCCACGAGGCTTTCGAGCGATTACGCTTTACTTTCTACGTTCCCTCTTCCCACGAGTTCAGGTATTTGACCTGTTGCTCGGTCAATGTGTCCACCGTCACGCCCATTGCCGACAGCTTGATGCGGGCAATCTCGGCATCCACTTCCGCAGGAACGGAGTAGACACGCTTCTCGAGACTGGCAGCGTTCTTGACCATGTACTCGGCCGCCAGTGCCTGGTTGGCGAAGGACATGTCCATCACGGAGGCGGGGTGTCCCTCGGCAGAGGCCAGATTGATCAGGCGGCCCTCACCGAGGATATTGATCTTGCGGCCATCCTTGGTCTCGTACTGGTCCACGAACGGACGCACCAGTTTCGGTTCACCCTTGGAAATGGAAGCCAGGCCGGGGATGTTGATCTCCACGTTGAAGTGACCGGAGTTGGCAACGATCGCGCCGTCTTTCATCACCTCGAAGTGATGGGTATCCACCACGTTGATGTCGCCGGTCACGGTGCAGAAGATGTCGCCAATACGAGCAGCATCCATCATCGGCATGACATCGAACCCGTCCATGACCGCTTCGAGCGCCTTAAGCGGGTCTACTTCGGTGACGATGACCAGCGCGCCCATGCCGCGTGCACGGGAGGCGAGACCGCGTCCGCACCAGCCGTAACCAGCCACGACAAAGCGTTTGCCCGCCAGCAGAACATTGGTGGCACGGATGATGCCATCGATGGTCGACTGGCCCGTACCATAACGGTTGTCGAAGAAATGTTTGGTCATGGCATCATTGACGGCAATGACCGGGAAGTTGAGCATCCCATCCGCGGCCATGGCGCGCAGGCGGATGACGCCGGTGGTGGTTTCTTCCGTCCCGCCGATGATTTCCTTGAGCAGTTCGCGGCGCTCCTTGTGGATGGTCGAGACCAAGTCCGCACCATCGTCCATTGTCATGTGCGGCTTGTGGTCGAGAGCGGCACCGATATGCTTGTAGTAGGTGACGTTGTCCTCGCCCTTGATGGCGTAGGTGGGTACTTCGTAAATATTGACCAGTGCAGCAGCCACGTCATCCTGAGTGGAAAGCGGATTGGAAGCGGTCAGTACGAGGTCCGCGCCGCCAGCCACCAGCGTGCGCGCCAGGTTGGCGGTTTCGGTAGTCACATGCAAGCAGGCCGAAAGGCGTACACCCTTGAGCGGCTTTTCCTTGGCAAAGCGTTCGCGGATCTGGCGCAGGACGGGCATTTCGCGTTCCGCCCATTCGATGCGGCGGCGTCC
>CAZRCR010000109.1:4998-6312 GCA_964598615.1 uncultured Anaerolinea sp. | reverse complement strand
CAGCCACGCCGAGCGTATCGCGGACCTGCCAGCCGGTCAGCAAAAATCCCAACCCCGCGCCGCTGCCGATGACGGCAAACGCCATGAACAGGAAGGCGTTGGTGACTTCCAACTGTACCAACATCTTCCCCTGGAAGGGCGGGTTGGCACCCAGGAGCATGACGATCCCGCTGGCAAGGCTGATGAAGAAGATCGCCCCGAGCAGCGCAACCAACCCGCCGCGGCGGATGCGGACCTCGGTCCAGTTCACCCGCTCGACAACCTGGCCCAGCCCCCAACCGGCGAGCAGGATCATCGGCAGGGTGATGTGTACGGTCAGCCAGGGCATTTTTTCCCCGGCGATCGTGTAGGCCAGCAGGCTGGTCAAAGCCCAGAACAGGAGCAGGCCAAAGACCGGAGTCTTCTCTTCAACAAGAGTTGCCGCAGGGGATTTTTTCGCACCCGGTTCCGGGTCCAGCGCCGGAAGCGGGCGCGGGGAGCGATTGCGGAATCCGAAATAGGCCGCCAACAGGAGTCCCAACGCGGGCAGGAATTCGTAGATGGGGATCTGGATCAGCAGGTAGTAGTACCAGGGCTGGTTGCCGCGCGCCACGCCTTGCTGTTCGAGCCAGTAGCCGAGCGATCCGACCGTGCGGTAAAGAATCCTTCCCAGTTGGTGAACATGCTGGTGAAGAAGAAAACGTAGATACCCCAAAACACAATGGTTTGTACCGGCCAGCGCTCTTTATCCCAGAGCAGACCGATAACGATGGTGATGATGACCAGACCGAGCATGATCGCCCCGGTGCGGACCGGAGTCTGCGCCCATAGAGCGGCAAGGTTCCAGCCGGGCCAAGAGAAGTAGTAGTCGAGGGGGTTCCAGCCCAGGGCGCGCACCGGGAAGGCGGCCATCTGCGGCAGGACGAATGTGCCGAGCAGGATGAGCATATCGAAGGCGCGTTCGCGGCGCAGGTTCGACCAGCCGTACCCGATAATCAACACAATGCCTGCTGCCAGGAAAACGGCCCCGGCCAGCATGGCGAACAGCGCATTGGACGGTAACTGTGCTCCGCTGGTCGCGGCGGCTTCCGTGCCATCCGGGATGACCGGTGCGGAGGTTTGGGTCGCATCCAGGGTCTGCTGGCGGTTGTAGAATGTCAGCCCGAAGGCCATCCCGGAAAGCAGCAGGCCGATGCCAAGCAGCACCACGAAGGCGTTGAGCAGGCCGCGGCTTTTCCACTCGACCCGGGAGACGCGATTGACGAGAAAGATCGCCAGGTAGAGCATGGCCTGGGCGGTATAGATAAAGGCGGTTTCCTTGGCGGTGAAGTGCAG
>CAZRCR010000109.1:3044-4898 GCA_964598615.1 uncultured Anaerolinea sp. | reverse complement strand
GCGTGGGGCAGGCGGGCGGTGAAGTCACTGTCGCCGAAGAGTTGGTACACCAGGGCGATCAGGTGGAACTGCAATGGCCCGTGCATCAGCGGCGTGTGCTGGAAACCCTGACCGTTGGCGAACAGCCAGGAGTAGTACACGTGCAGGGCTTCATCGTGGCTCATTGCCCGGTCGCCCAGGCCAGTGAGACGGCTGACGATCACTGCGGCAACGATGAGCAGAAAGAGCAGCATTTCCCCGGTCAGGATGGGCAGGGCGGGGAAGAGCGGACGGTCGAACCAGGAGCGTTTTTCTTCGGGAGTTGTCATGGTTTATCCGGGATGGAACGAGGTCAGGCCGGGAGGATACCCGAAAGCCTGTGAACTGGCAAGAAACTCAAGCAATGCGCATAACCAAAATAACAAATATTTATCCCCACCCATCTTATCCTTCGCCTTCACTCTTGGAACGGCTGGCAAGTTGACCGCAACCGGCCTGGATGTCAATGCCGCGCCGCAGACGGATCGTGCACGGGATACCGCGGCGGGTGAGGATTTCCTGGAACTTGTCTGCCCGCTCGCGCGTGGTGGCCTGTCCGCTGTAACCGGTGGTGGGGTTGAGCGGGATGGCGTTGACATGGCACAGCAGTCCCTCCAGCAGGTCGGCGAGACGTTCGGCCTGCTCGGGCGTGTCATTGACCCCGTTGACGAGTGCCCATTCGAAGGTGATCCGCCGCCCGGTGGCTTCCACGTACTCGCGGCAAGCGGACAGCAGTTCATCAATGGGGTAGGATTTGTTGACCGGCAGCATGGAGGTGCGCAGGGTATCGTCCGCGGCGTGGAGGGAAATCGCCAGGTTGACCTGTCGCTTCTCGGCGGCGAAGCGCCGGATGGCCGGCACCAGGCCAACGGTCGAGATCGTGAAACGGCGCGCCCCGAAATTGTAGCCCTCCGGGTCGTTGAGCCGGTCGATGGCGGCCAGAGTGTTGTCGTAATTGTGGAAAGGTTCGCCCATGCCCATCACCACCACGTTGGTGACGGCATCGCCCCGGTCATGTAACATGCGGGCGTAGTACATCACCTGGGCAACGATCTCCCCGCTGGAAAGGTGCCGTTTGAAGCCCATCTGCCCGGTGGCGCAGAAGACGCAGCCCATGGCGCAGCCGGCCTGGGTGGAGATGCACAGCGTATTGCGGACATCATACTGCATGAGCACGGTCTCGATGGCGCGCCCGTCGTGGAGTTGGAAGAGCGTTTTGACGGTCTGCTTGTCGGACGAAACGAGCTGGGAGATGGGAGTGAGTACGTGGAATTGCAGGGACTCGCCGAGATGGCTGCGCAGTCCCGCCGGGAGGTTGGTGAACTCCTCGGGCTTGTTCCAGAAATTGCGGTACAGACCCTGCCAGACCTGTCTGGCGCGGTAGGCGGGTTCGTTCCAGCGCAGGAAGAGCGTGGTCAGGTCGGGGAGGGTAAGGTCGTAGATCAGGGGCATGGGGATGGTTGATCGTAATTCGTGATTCGTTCTTTGTGATCTGCGGTGGATTCTATCACGCCTCCCAATAAAAAACTGACTTCCGAAGGTTGGGGATTTCAGAAGTCAGTCGTTTGCAATTACCTGCCAATTAATCAACCAGTGCGTCCAGATTGTTCGCTACAAGGTCGATCCTCGGCTGCCAGGCTTTGCATTCGGCATGTGTTGAAACCCCCGAAAGAACGAGCGCCACGGGCATCCCGGCGTTCTGTCCGCCCAGGATGTCGGTCTCGATGCGGTCGCCCACCACCAGGGTTTCCTGTTTCGCGGTACCCAGGCGTTCCCGTGCCAGTTCGAGCAGGGCCGGGCCGGGTTTCCCGGCGTAGATGGGCTGAACATCCGTGG
>CAZRCR010000109.1:0-2944 GCA_964598615.1 uncultured Anaerolinea sp. | reverse complement strand
AGTTCGAGCAGGGCCGGGCCGGGTTTCCCGGCGTAGATGGGCTGAACATCCGTGGCGGTGATGACCACTGAGAGCCACGCTCCCGCGCCGGGGATCTCGCCGCGCGGGGTCGGGAAGGTCTTGTCGGGATTGGTGGCATAGAAAGGCACGCCGCGGCGCACCAGCAGGGTGGCTTCCATCATTTTCTGGAAGTTGATCTGCCGGTCGATGCCCATGACAACGGCTTGAGCTTTTTCGGCATCCTCCACCGGGAGCGGGTCGAAACCTTTTTCGCGCAGGGCGTTCAACACCCCTGCTTCTCCGATGGCAAAGACCGGCCCGCCGGAGGGGAAACGCTGGCCGAGCAGGTGCGCCAGGGTCAATGCCGAGGTGACCACCTGCCACGGTTCCACGGTCACGCCGAACCCGGCCAGCCGTTCCACGAACTGTTCGGGAGTGCGCGTGCCGTTGTTGGTGGCGAAAGCGACCTTCAATCCGCGTTCTTCGATGCGGTCGAAGATGCGCGGCAGATCGCCGATCGGCGCGTCCGCTTTCCAGAGCACGCCGTCCATGTCGAGGATCAGGGATTTGATGTTCGAGGGGAGCATAGGGATAAAAAAGGGGCGGACACGCAGGTCCGCCCCTACAAGATGCTTTCTATTTCTTTTCGGGGATCTCGAGCACCTGGTCAACGAGGCCGTATTCCACGGCCTGGCGGGCGTCGAGGTAGAAGTCGCGTTCGGTGTCCTGCTTGATGACTTCCACATCCTTGCCGGTGTGCTTGGCCATCACGCCGTTCAGCAGGGTGCGCAGGCGCAGGATCTGCTTGGTCTGGATCTCGATGTCGGTGGCCTGTCCCTGCGCGCCGCCCAGGGGCTGGTGCATGTGGATGGTGGAATTCGGCAGGGCGTAGCGGCGGCCCTTCGTACCGGCGGTCAGCAGCACGGTCCCGAAGGAGGCGGTCACGCCGACGGCCACGGTGCTGATCGGATTGGAGATCATCTGCATGGTGTCGTAGATCGCCAGTCCGGCGTAGATAACGCCGCCGGGCGAGTTGATGTACATCTGGATTTCCTTCTCCGGGTCCTCGCGATTGAGGAACAGGAGTTGCGCCACGATGACGTTGGCGACCTGGTCATCGATGGGAGTGCCGAGGAAGATGATGCGTTCCTTCAGGAGCAGGGAGTAGATGTCGTAGGCGCGCTCCCCGCGGCCGGAGGATTCGATCACCATCGGGACAACGTTCTTGATATCGGGGATCATGTTTGCTCCAATTTCTAACGACCGAAGTCGTTACTACAAAACGATAAACGGGTAAAAGTTTGCCCGGCGGCGGGCTGCCGCCGGGCGCGGATGGGATTACTCTTTGTCGCTTTCAGCGGCCTTCTTCTTGGCAGGCGCTTTTTTGGCGGCAGGCTTTTCTTCTTTGGCTTCTTCTTTTGCTTCGCCGGCAGCTTTCTTTGCGCTGGTCTTCCTGGCAGGTTTCTCAGCCTTTTCTTCAACGGCTGCTTCCGGGGCTTCCCCGATTGCAATGGCCTTGAGACGTTCCAGGGTCAACTGCACGTAGGCGCGGCTGGCCGATTCCATCGCAACAGCATTGACCAGTTGCTTGGGCGGCTGGGCTTTGCCTTTCATGTACTTGTCGAAGCCTTCGCTATTGGCCATCTCGCCCCAGGTTTCCTGGAAGGTGGCGTTTAAGTGTTCCTGCGAAACTTCGATCTTCTCGGCCTTGGCGATCTCGTCCATTAGCAGGGAACGCTCCAGACGCTTGACGGCTGTGGGGCGGGCTTCCTCGGCCACGAACTGCTCTTCGGTCATCTCGCGGGATTTGAGATAGGCGGTCAGGTCCATGCCCTGCTGGGCAAGGCGGCCCTTGATATCTTCCATCACATGTTCCAGCTCGTGCTCGATGGTCTGCGGAGCGACCTTGATGACCGCTTTTTCCTTGACCTGGTCGATGATCTTGCTGTAGTACTCATCATCGTACTCGTTTTTGGAACGGGTGGCGATGTTGGCTTTCAGCGCTTCGCGCAGGGCCTGCAGGTTCTCGAACGGTCCGACCATCTTGGCGAACTCGTCGTTCAGATCGGGCAGGATCGAACCGCGCACCATCTTCACGTTGACCTCGAACTTGATGGTCTGACCCTGGAGTTCCTTTTCCTCGTGGTCCTTGGGGAACTTGTGGCTGAAGGATTTGGCCTCGCCAGCGCTGGCGCCGACCAGTTCCTTGGAGAAGCCCACAAAGGGCCATTCGCCTTCTTTTTCTTCCTTGCGGATGAAGACCGGGAACCCGTTGCGCTCGATGGCCGGGGCTTCGCCTTCTTCGGCCTTGGCTTTTACGCCCTTCACATCCACCAGGACGAAGTCGCCGAATTCGATCGGGCGGCTGACGGCCTCGGTCTTGGCGTACATCTGGCGCAGGTCTTCCACCGCTTCGGTGACCTTGTCCTCGCCGGGTTCGGTCCATTCGTAGGACAGGCGAATGGCGCGGTAATCGCCCAGTTCCACGCTGGGGGCGAGCGGGACCGTGAAGGTGAACTTCGGTTCCTTGTCCAGGTCATCCAGTTTTTCCAGGGAGCCGGATGCGCCGGGTTCGATCTTGGCTTCTTCGATGGCCTTGGGATAGACCTCGTCCAGCAGGATGTCCACGGCTTCTTCGACGATCACGCTCTCGCCGAAGGTACGCACAACGATGTCATAGGGAGCCTTGCCGGGGCGGAAACCGGGGATGGATTTGCGCTCTGAAATCTTGCGGGCGGCGCGGTGTTTGGCGCTTTCCATCTGGGTGGTCTCGAGCGTAACGGTCAGGGTGACCTGATGGTCATCGCGGGGGGTGGTTTCGATTTTCAAAGGATTTTCCTCTTTCGTTTTGGTGCGGAGCAGTGTGGGGAAGACGGGACTTGAACCCGTACGCCTTGCGGCACATGATCCTAAGTCATGCCTGTCTGCCAGTTCCAGCACTTCC
>CAZRCR010000108.1:0-6325 GCA_964598615.1 uncultured Anaerolinea sp. | reverse complement strand
CGGCGAGACGGATGCCGTCCGCCTTGTGAAGCGCTACCTTCACAAAGATGGTTCGCCTGTCTGGGTGGACGCGGCAATAACGCTGCGCCGGGATGCGCAAGGCAAGCCGCTTTACTTCTTGACTTCTGTGTTGAATATTACTGCCCGGGTGCAGGCTGAGGAGAATTTGAAGCGCCGTACGCATGAAGCAGATATGCTGCGGCAGGCCGCATCCTCCCTGACATCCAGCCTGGACCTTAACCATGTGCTGGAAGACCTACTCCGTCAATTGGCACAAGTTGTGCCTTACGACAGCGCCACTGTATTCTTTTTGGAGGGGAAACAACTGAGGGCTATGGCTGCACAGGGCCTTACCCGTCCCGAGAATGTGGTTGGCTTGGAGTTCCCCGCCGATAACGAATTGCTTGCTTCTGTAAAAGGGACTGACCATCCTATAATTATCAAAGATGTTCAAAAAGATCCCTACTTTCAGAACTGGGGCGATCTGGGCTATGTGCGCGGCTGGATGGGCGTCCCGCTCAATGTCCATGGTGAGCTCATTGGATGGTTGACCATCGACAGCCGCGAACCCAATGCCTATGACCAGGCGCGTGCCGACCTGGCCCTGGCCTTTGCCAACCAGGCCGCCATTGCCATACAGAACGCCCGTTTGTATGAACATTCGCAGCGTGAGATCGCAGAGCGCAGGCAGACCGAAAGAAAGATCAAAAAACTCAACGCTGAACTGGAAATCCGTGTGGAGGAACGGACACGGGAACTGCGTGAAGCCCAGGAGAAACTGGTGCGGCAGGAGAAGTTGGCGGTGCTTGGTCAATTGGCAGGCAGTGTGGGCCATGAACTGCGCAATCCGTTGGGCGTGATCAACAATGCCATCTATTTCCTGAACTTGGTCAACACAGATGCAGACGAACAAACCAGGAATTATCTCGGCATCATGGCAACGGAGGTTCGCAATGCCGATAAGATCATCAATGATCTGCTGGAATTCTCGCGTACCAAATCGTTGGAACAAGAAATCGTGAACGTAAAGGCAATATGGTTGCAGGTAATCGAACGCTTTGCAATTCCCAAAAACGTTACGGTGAACACAAACATTCCGGACAACTTGACGTCCATCCGGGTGGACCCTCGTCATATGGTTCAGGTAATGGGCAACCTGGCAGTGAATGCCTGCCAGGCCATGCCTGATGGCGGAGAGTTGACCTTTTCAGCTTGGGAAGAGGAAGGGAAAGTGTTCCTCTCCGTTCAAGATACAGGCATGGGTATCTCGCAGGAAAACATGAAAAAACTATTCGAACCACTCTTTACTACTAAATCCAAAGGCATTGGTCTGGGCCTGGCTGTCAGCCGGAAACTGGTTGAAGCCAATGGGGGACGGATCGAAGTTCAGAGCGAAGCAGGGAAAGGCAGCACGTTCACGGTCATTCTACCGACTATGGAGGTGTCCAGTGGAAGCTAGCTTTGTTCTCGTTGTAGATGATGACCAGAACATGACCCGCACCCTGTGCGATATCCTGGAAGTCTCCGGCTTCCCCTGTATCACGGCCTTGAATGCCAAAGCCGGACTGCGTATGCTCGAAAACTCGCCCTGCAAGGTGGTACTCACGGACATCCGTATGGAAGGCATGAATGGGGTGGAGTTCCAGCAAGTTATCAACGAAAAATACCCTGACACACGTGTCATTCTGATGACTGCCTATGCGGATTACGATTTGATAGTCCGCGGCCGTTTGCAGGGCGCGCTGGCTTTCCTCGATAAACCGCTGAATATTCCCCTGCTGCTTTCCATCTTGAGAGCGGTTAAAGGCGGTGCCTTCCGCATGGCAGCGCCGCCGGAAGTCGGAAAAGACAATAATGCGACAGGGGATGGAGAATAAATGACCAAGAAGACAGCGTTATCTCCGCAACGGGTGCCGGGTGAAAGGCCGGAAGATATCGAAAGCTTGCGAGCGGCCGAAGTGCGTTACCGGATGCTTTTCGATGCCACGCCCAATGCCTTGTTCCTGGTCGGACCGGATGGCCGCTTCCTTGATGCCAACCAAACTGCGCTGGATTGGTACGGATACAGTTTGACTGAATTCAAGCGGATGACCCCGGCGGACCTGGCAGCTTCCACTGTGCTTAAAAACAGGGCTTTGGAAAAAGTGCGGCTGGCCGAGCAAATCCCCACCCGGTTTGAATGGCGTCATCGCTGCAAGGATGGGCGTGAGCTGGATGTGGAGATCCATACCATCCCGGTGAAGATTGGAACCGAGGCGTGCAATTATGCCATCGTGCAGGATGTGACCGAGCGCCGACAGGTTGCCGAAGCCTTGAACAAAAGCGAGGAGATGTATCGTCGCCTGGTGGAGACTGCCAAGGAAGGTATCTGGATGATGGACGGCGGTTATCTCACAACGTTCGTCAACCAGTCCATGGCGGAAATGCTTGGCTTTACCCCACAGGAAATGATTGGCAGGCCGGTATATGATTTTATGTTTGTTGAAGACTTGGAAGACCATTCGGACAAAATGAAAAAACGCCGTTGTGGGGAAGACCAGGTATATGAGCGTCGTTTCTGCTGCAAGGATGGCTCCGAACTGTGGACGTTGGTATCTGCCACGGCTTTGCAGGATGAACAGGGCAACTTTGCCGGGTCGTTTGCCATGTTCACCGATATTACGGAGCGCAAACATGCGGAGAAAGCCCTGCAAGCCAGTGAAGAACGCTACCGCCTTATCGCCCAGTACATAGACGATGTTTTTTGGCAGTTGGGGACGGACTTGAAATTTACCTATGTCAGCCCGGCAGTGGAAAAGATGCTGGGATATTCCCCGGAAGCACACCTGTATGTGACTGATCTGCTGGATCAGGATGGCATTGCCCGGATGCAGGAAGTCATCCAGACGAAACTGGCTGGCGTTGTATCGGCTACCCCCACTGAATACCGGATGAAGCATCTCGATGGTCATTGGGTGGATGTGGAAGTACTGTCCTCGCCTGTATTTGATAAGGATGGAAAACCGGCCGGTTTTGTAGGGGTCACACGGGATATCAGCATCCGGAAACATGCCGAGGAAGCCATCCGGCGCGCGGAGCGACGTGCCAGCGCTTTGATAGAGCATGCTCCGGATGGGATTGTCTTTGTCAGCCCGGATGGGAGGTTTATTTTTGCCAGCCCATCCGCGCGTAAACTCTTCGGTTACGAAGGAGAAGAATTAAACGAACTTAGCCCGAACGAACTGACCCATCCCGAAGATCTCCCCATGGTTCTGGAAACTTTGATGACTTTGTTGCAAGATCCGGTCAGGGTCTTTACACTTCAATACCGTTTCCGCCATAAGGATGGCCGCTGGTTATGGATCGAGAGCACTTTTAGCAATTTGATCGCTGAGCCAAGCGTTGCGGCCATCGTTATTAACTTTCGCGTCATTACAGCTCGCAAACAAGCCGAAGAGGCACTGGCAAAAACAAAGCAATACTGGCAATCCCTGGTGGAACGCACCTCTGATCTTGTGACGATCGTGGATCATACCGGCCTGATCCGATATCAAAATCCGGCATCTGAACGCATTTTGGGATATCAACCCGAGGAATTAACGGGGAAGCCTGTTGCTGATTTTGTGCAGGCGGATGACCTGGCCCATGGTTGGGATGCTTTTGTCGCGTCGATGCCTCCGAGTGCCAACAACACGCCAGTAGTTGAATTGCGCATCCGGCATAAGGATGGTTCCTGGCGCACCATGGAGGTTACCGGGGAAGTGAAGGCGGATGAAGATGGACAGAACGTTGCTGTGCTGACCTCCCGTGATATCACGGAACGCAAACTGGTGGAGGCAGAAGCTCGAAATTACTCAGAGCGGCTGGAACAGGAGGTTTCGGCGCGTGCCCGGGAATTACAGGAAGCGCAGGAGAAACTGCTGCGTCAGGAAAAACTGGCTGTTTTAGGTCAGTTGGCGGGTGGTGTAGGCCATGAATTGCGCAACCCATTGAGCGTTATCACCAATGCCATCTACCTGCTCAGGCTGGTGCAGCCAGATGCCGGTCCGAAGGTGCAGGAATACCTGGGAATCATCGAACAGGAGACGCATACTGCCGAGAAGATCATTAGCGACCTGCTTGAATTTTCCCGTACCAAGTCGGTGGACCGGGAACCTGTGCGCGTGGATGATCTGTTGCAGATGGTTCTCCAGCGTTTCTCTCCGCCCGAAACGATCACAGTTAAAACAGAATTCTCTCAAGATGCACTACAAGTTTTTGCAGATCCGCGTCACATGCAGCAAGTATTTGGCAACCTGGTGGTCAATGCCTGCCAGGCCATGCCACAGGGCGGTACGCTTACCCTTTCTACCCAAAAAATAGGACAAGAGATTGCTGTTTCGGTGCAGGATACTGGCGTTGGGATTTCTCCCGAGAACATGAAAAAATTGTTCGAACCGCTCTTTACCACCAAAGCCAAGGGAATCGGCCTGGGGTTGGCTGTCAGCCGGAAGTTGGTGGAGGCAAATGGCGGCAGGTTCGAGGTCCGCAGTGAAGCCGGCAAAGGAAGTATTTTTACTGTATACTTGTCAAAGGAACAGGAGGCGTCATGAACGATAAGCTCCATATCCTTGTAGTGGATGATGATCAGCGGATGACCCGCACCCTGGCCGATATCTTGACCCTGCATGGGTATGATGTCACGGAAGCGTGGTCGGGGACAGAAGCTTTGGAAAAAGTGCGCGCGGCTGCTTTCGACTGTGTTCTGACCGATGTGCGCATGCCGGGCATGAACGGTGTGGAGCTTCATAAGTCGCTAATGGAAGCTTGTCCTGGCTTGCCGGTAGTTTTGATGACCGCTTTCGCCGCCGATGATGTGTTGCGCCAGGGAATGGAACAGGGGGTGGCGGGGATGGTGGAAAAGCCCCTTGATATCAACCTCCTGCTGGACTTTTTCTCTTCGCTGATCAAAAATCGTACGGTGGCGATTGTGGACGACGATCCGGCTTTTTGTAAAACCCTGGCCGATATCTTGACCTTGCGCGGTTACCAGGTGATTGTTACCACTGACCCGCACGAACAGGTGGAAAAAATGGTGGATGGTGCCGAGTTCCTCCTTCTGGATATGAAACTCAATTCCATCAGCGGCCTTGACCTGCTTAAGCAAGTTCGTCAACTTTACCCTGATCTCCCGGTTCTCCTGTTGACCGGTTATCGCGAGGAAATGATGTCTGCTGTGGAAGGGGCGCTAAAGATCGATGCTCGCGCATGCCTGTACAAGCCGCTGGTTATCTCTGAATTAACGAAAACGTTATCGGCGTTGCAACTGGAACGTTATCGGGCTATGCTGAAACAGTAGGGAAGTTTTTATTCGTTGTAAGAAAGGGATCATGGACAAGAAGCCAACTGTGTTGATTCTGGATGATGACCAGAATCTGCGCAAAACATTATCGGATATTCTCGAGATCAAGGGATTTCGTCCTCTCCCGCTGGGATTGGGGCGTGAAGCACTTATTCTGGCCGGTAGGGAAGAGATTGCGGTAGCGCTTATCGATCTGCGCCTCGATGACATGCCTGGTTTGGATGTTTTGCGTTCCTTGCGAGAAATCTCCCCCTCTACAGAATGCATCCTGCTCACTGGAAATGCATCACAGGCTTCTGCCATTGATGCTGTCAATCTGGGGGCTTACGCCTATTTTCAAAAACCATTCGATATCGAACAACTTATCCTATTCATCCGAAGGGCAGTGGAGAAACGCGAGTCTACCCGGGCTCTGGCAGAAAGCCAGGCGCTGTATCACACCTTCCTCAATGCCACTACGGACATGGCTTTTCTCAAGGATGAGAATTTCCGCTATGTGATCGTCAATGAGGTCAATGCCCGCTATTTCGGGAAACGAGTGGATGAGGTAATCGGCAGGGATGATTTCGAGTTGATGCCCTCTGCCGCCGCCCATACCTGCCGGGCAAGTGACCAGCGTGCCTTGCAGGAAAATATATCGATCATCTCTGTGGAAGAAGTTGACGGGCGTTTTTATGAAACGCGCAAGTTCCCTGTCCCTTTGCATGCCGGACAAAAAGGGGTTGGCGGCTATATTCGCGATATTACTGAAAATCTCCACGCTCAACAGGCCCTTTTGGAGAGCGAAGAACGCTATCGTACTGTTGCGGATAATACATATGACTGGGAATACTGGGTTGGAGCAGATGGGAAGTGGCTATATTGTTCCCCGGCCTGTGAGCGGATCACCGGGTATTCGGCTCAACAATTTCTTGGTGATCCTGATTTTCTAGCAAGTATCGTTTATCCGGATGACTTGCAAAAGATTGTGTTCCATGAACATGATGCGGCGGCCACCGATTTGTA
>CAZRCR010000107.1:0-6329 GCA_964598615.1 uncultured Anaerolinea sp. | reverse complement strand
CCCGCATTCTCGACCGCAATGGGAACGTGCTCTACGAGATCCTCGACCCGAATGCAGGACGCCGAACTTATACCGCCCTGGCGGATATTTCCCCCAATCTGGTGGCCGCCACAGTTGCCATCGAGGATAAGGATTTCTACACTCATAAAGGCTTCGATCCGCTGGCGATCTTGCGCGCTTTCTGGCAGAACTTGAACAGCGGAGAGACCATTTCAGGGGCCTCCACTATTACCCAGCAATTGGCGCGTGCTTTGCTCTTCACGCCCGAGGAACGCGGTCAGCAAACCTACCTGCGCAAGGTCCGCGAGGCCATCCTGGCCACCGAGATCGAGCGTCGTTACACCAAGGACCAGATCCTCGAACTTTACCTGAATGAGATCTATTATGGCAACCTGGCCTACGGCATCGAAGCCGCCTCTGAAACCTATTTTGGCAAATCTGCCAGCCAATTGACGCTGGCCGAGGCTGCTTTTCTGGCGGGATTGCCGCAGGCGCCCTCGGTCTACGATATTTATACCAACCATGATCTGACGATGGTACGCTTCCAGAGCGTGGTGATGGCGATGCTGGCCCTGAGCGGGGAACGGAACTGTATCTATGTAAGCAACAGCCAGCAGCCCGTATGCGTGGACGGCGTGGCCGCCGCCGCTGCCATCCAGGAGATCGATGGCCGGACCTTTGTGCCGGCCAACACCGACGCAAGTTACCCGCACTGGGTGCAGTATATTCGTACCCTTTTGGAAGAGAAGTACGACCCCCAAACGATCTATCGCTCCGGGTTCACGGTTTATACCACCCTCGATCCTGACCTGCAGGATGCTGCCCAGCAATCCGTCACGGCGCAGGTGACGGCTCTGGCGGACCGTCATGTAACCGATGGGGCGCTGGTGGCGATCCGCCCGTCGACTGGCGAGATCCTGGCGATGGTGGGTTCCCCGGACTTCTACAACGAAGAAGCGGCAGGACAAATCAACATGGCGGTCAGTCCCACCCGCCAGCCGGGTTCGTCCATCAAGCCGTTCACTTACCTGGCTGCTTTCGAGCAGGGTTGGACACCCGCCACACTTATCTGGGATGTACCATCGGAGTTCCCGCCTTCCGGGTTGGAGAATGATCCGAACCCGGTCTATGCGCCGACCAATTATGATATGAAGTACCACGGTCCGCTTACCGTCCGTTCGGCGCTGGCCAATTCATATAATATCCCGGCGGTCAAGGCGCTGTATTTCGTTGGCGTATACGATAATCCCGATACGCCTGAAAAGGATGGTTTGATCGGTATGGCCGAGCGCTTGGGCATTACCAGCCTGACGCGCGACGATTACGGTCTTTCCCTTACCTTGGGCGGAGGCGAAGTCAGCCTGCTCGAGATGACAGGCGCGTATGCTGTCATCGCCAATGGCGGTATGAAGGTCCCGCCTGTGGCGATCCTTAAGATCGTGGATTTCCAGGGAAACGTGGTGTACGAATATCAGCCGCCTGCCGGGGAACAGGTTATCAGTGCTGAACATGCTTTCCTGATGACATCCATCCTGTCGGATAACGCGGCCCGAACCCCGGTCTTTGGAACGAATTCCATTCTGAACCTGCCTTTCCCGGCTGCGGTCAAGACCGGAACCTCGAATGACTCGCGTGATAACTGGACTCTCGGCTTTACCCCGAACATTGCTGTGGGAGTCTGGGTCGGCAACGCGGATTACACGCCGATGGTCAATACCACCGGCGTAAGCGGCGCAGGGCCGATCTGGGCTGAATTCATGACATTCGCGAACTATCGATTGAATGATGGCAACGCGACTCCATTTGTGATCCCGGCGGGAATTGAACAACACACTATTTGTACGGTTTCCGGTACACAGCCATCGAAGTGGTGCCCAGGTCAGCGTGAGGAATATTTTGCTGCCGGAGAAGACCCTCTCCCTCCTGAAGAGGATCTGTGGCAGGAAATCCAGGTGGATACCTGGACAAATCTGGAAGCATCCCCCGAATGCGCTGATTACACCGAGACTCGGCTGGTGCTCAATGTGGATGACAAATGGGCACGCGACTGGATCCAGCAGGATGAAAGAGGCCAGCAGTGGGCCGAGGATATGGGCTTTGATGAGATATTCTTTGCTCCGAGCCGCCAGTGCAGATCCACCGATTCCCGGCCCCAGTTGCAATTCGTGGGATTGGAAGATGGCCAGACCATCACCCAATCCTCACTGGATATTTTCATTGTGGCAAATGCTACCAGCGACTTCCGTTCCTGGCGGCTGGAATGGGGTGTCGGTTCGGACCCTGCAACTTGGACGCCATTAACAGGCGATGTAACTACCTCTGTAGTTTCGGCTACCAAGGTCTACACTTGGGATCTGACCGGAATCCCGAACGACCAGGTTACTTTGCGTCTTTACTTGGTGAGTGACAAGAATGGGTTTGCCGATCGGAATGTGCGACTGAATCTCAGTTTGCCAACTCCTACTCCCACTTCTACGCCTACCCCCACATCTACTCCCACTGAGACACCTACCTTGATGCCGAGCGAGACGCCTACACCAACTCCCAGTGAGACCCCTGGTTAATAAATACAAGACGCCCCGAGTTTATTCGGGGCGTCTATGTTCTATGTCTCTTCTGCTGTTTATGGCTGACCAATGGGCCGCCAAACAGGATCATATTCCATGCTGCGTTCATTTGTCAGGCGGGTGAAGCTGTTGCCTGACTTGGTGATCAGGTAAATATCGTAATCCGTGCGGTTGGGGTTTTGGAGATCAAGACTCTCGTATACAATCCATTTGCCATCGGTCGAAAAATCGCCGTTTGCGGCAAAATCGCGAATCTTGTTTCCATCATCTTCCAGACGGTCATCGAAGGCTAATCCCATCAGCCAGCCAAGAGCTTGGGGACCACTGCTCTGGCTGTAAAGTATGGTACTGCCATCTGGTGACCAACTGGCCTGGAAGTTCCAGTAGGTTGGTCCGCTCAGGACAAGTAGTTCGTTGCCGCGGCCGGCATCGCTCATGACCCAGATTTGCAGAGCGCCTGCTGTTAGACGGCTATGGCCGGTATATAGGATTTGTGTGCCTGTAGGTGACCAGGAAGGCTGGCGGGATTCGTCGGGTAGGCGTACATCGCTGGACACATCTGTCAATCTGGTAACACTGTTATCGGCCAGATTTAATACGTAGATTTGCGGAGCGCCATCGCGCAAGGATGTGAAGGCAATACGTGTGCCATCTGGTGACCAGGCAGGATCGAAATCACCGCCGCCGGAAGTGGGCAATTCGGTTAGGCCAGTACCATTTTCGTTGATGATATACATCTTTGAACCAGGATACTCATCCAAGCGTTCCAGACAAGGCGCAATGAAGATGAGTTTCAGTCCGTCGGGGGACCAATCTGGTTGGCAGGCTCCATCAGGCATGTTAGTGACCTGATGGACATCACTGCCGTCTGAATCCATGACAAAAACTTGCGGGGATCCGGTCCGGTCAGAAACAAAAGCGATCTGGCTATAGCCGCCACCTACATAAGTGGCTGTAGGTGGCAAAGTGTCCGTCGGAGTGGGGGTGATAGACGGCGTGAGAGTTGTTTCAGGTGTTTTTGTCAACGTAATTGTGCGTGATGAAGTGGCTGTTTGCCCCTGGGGAGGAGGCGGAGGCAGGGTATCTACCAATACGACAGCAGTTGACGTACCTTCCTGATTGCTGGGTGTAGATGTGGCAAACATTGACCGAAGCGCTGCGGAGATAGGCGACCAGAAGATAATGATTGACAAAACAGCCGCCAGCAGGGTGAAAAGGAAGAATGACACAAAGACCCACGCACCAGTACTCCAGCCCTTTTTCTTACGCGGCTGGGATGGCGGTTTGGATACCGGCTTATTCTGGGCGGGCGGAATTTCGCGGGCGAGCTTGTGATTTTCTTTCGGATCGCCGCCTTGCGGGGATGGTTCGACCACCAGGTCGCCTTCCAGATGCTGCGTCTTTACATTGGATGAAAGCAGAGCTTGCCTGAATTCTTCCGCGCTCTGGAAGCGATCGTCCGGGCGGACAGCCATGGCCTTCTCGATGGCTGCAGCCAATTTCCGGGAAACCTTTGGGTTGCGTTTCCGCAACGGCGTCAGTTCCACATTGTCCATCGCACGCGCCAGGCCGTCTTCGGGGATGACGCCGCTCAAGGCAGCGTACAATGTCGCGCCGAGGGAATAGATATCCGTTCGCGGGTCCGTGCGGGCAGTGCCATACTGTTCCGGCGGGGAATAGCCGGGGGTCATGGCACGTGCCCCGGTGGTGGTAGCCTGGCTTCCCTTGATAAGTTTGGCCAGCCCAAAATCCACCAGATAGATATGTCCATCGGGCGTGATGCGCACGTTGCCGGGCTTTACGTCACGGTGAATGATGGCGGGTTTGCGGGTGTGGAGGTATTGCAGGGCATCGCACATGGAAGCACCCACCAGGATGGCTTCCTCTTCGGAGACTGCCCCGGCGCGTTCCATGCGTTGACGGAGGTCCTCCCCCTCAATGAAATCCATAACCAGGTACTGTCCCTGTTCGCCAATGACGAAGTGGTCCGTCACGCGCGGCAGGTTGGTGTGGCGCAGGTTTGCCAGGATGACGGCTTCCAGCCGGAATTGGCGGGCATATTCATCGGTGGTGAAAAGGTTTTCCTTGACGGCTACATCCACACCAAGGTTTTCATCCACCGCACGATAGACCGATCCCATGCCTCCCTGGCCCAGGATTTCGACGATGCGGTAACGTTTGTGCAGCAGACTGCCACGATCAAGAGTAGCGCCCATATTACCTCAATTATATCAAACGCCTATTTTCACGGCGCGCTTTGTTAACCAATCGCAAAGTATCATTGTCCGGATTTGTTTGCCAGCTTCAAACGCACGAAGATCCATGGGGCTCCGGCTGAAACCCAGAAACCGATCAAGGTATACGGATGAACCGCAGGAAATATGGCAGGAAGGTTTCCGTATCCGGGGTGATCAATCCGAAGAGGGTGTCCAGTCCAACATACAGTATGGCGACACCCACAAACCCCAGCAGGAAACGCACCACGCGCTTCCAGGCCGGACCTGCGGTGCTGAATCCGCCCTGACGGTTGAACCACGCCAGACCAGCCAACAGCCCGAACAGGGTGGCGCCGGCTGTGATTGCCCCATGCAGGGAAATGGCTTCAGTGGCGAACTGTGCCCAGGCTTCAGGAGCCTGCCAGTGTGTGTATTGCAACCCTGCGAAGGGGATCGCAGAGAACAGGATTAGTGTCATCCCGGCCAGGAAGGCAGCCAGGATTTGTTGGCCCAGGCTGAGTGTCTTTGCCCAGGTGGCAACGGGTTTCCAGAAACGCAGGGTGGCCCACAGAACCAGTCCACCTAGCAGCCAGCCCAGCAGCACATCATGCGGGAAATGCACACCCAGATACATGCGGGAAATGCCGATGATCACAACCACCAGGATGGCAATCAGCCAGGCCCACCACTTGCGGATCATGGTTGCCATCATGCCCCAAATCGCGGCCGAGTTTTGCGAATGGCCGGAAGGAACACCGAAGGATGTTTCGTTTGCGTACCCAATCACATTCGTATCGTACCAGTAGGGACGCGGGCCGTGCAATGCCAGCTTGAAAGCATCATTGACGGATGTGCTCAGGAGCAGGATGAAGCCCACCCGCAGACCGATGGCCGTGTCCACGCTCCAATAAAGTGCAGGCAGCAGAAACAGGAAGAAATATTCATTGCCCAGGAAGGAAAACGCTTCCATGGGGGTCTTCAACCATTCCCCCAGGCTTTGGAAAAACAGGTTGATTGTGATTCCCATACTCCAGATGGGTTCCATATACTTCCTCCAGCGATTGACGATTTTGTAACATATATTGTACACTCAAAGTATGAAACGCGTGCCCGAACGGCTCCGGGATTTCCCTTCCGCCTTCCTTCTGCTCCTCATCCTGCTAACCGTTGGGCAACGCTTGTTAACCACGGATTGGGCGGCTGACCTGATTCTGGCTGTGCTCCTGACCGTATTGGGTGTTCTGCTGGGACTGGTACTTGGACTTAGCCGTTTTAAAACTCCTGCCATTTTTCTTCTTTCCCTGGGTTACAGTTTTCTGGGGATCACCCTGGTGAGCGGCTGGGTACTCTATCCGGGTTTTCCTTGGCTGGCCCGACTGGTCAATCTGTGGGGACGTTTGAGTACCTCGCTGGCCCTTTTCCTGGACCGTCAGCCTGTTCCAGATACTCTATTGTTCGTTTTTGCCCTTTCGCTTGGCTTCTGGATATTGAGCCTGGTTGCCGGTTATGCCCTGACGCGTTCTGCCAACTTTACGGTTGCCGTACT
>CAZRCR010000106.1:0-6331 GCA_964598615.1 uncultured Anaerolinea sp. | reverse complement strand
AGATGATCCGGTTTGCCCCAGTAATCCTTTCATTGACCCTGTCAGCGGAGGCATGTTCACTCCGAGTTTTTTTATGTAATCCTTCTGTAGTGAAGTCAAATAGGCGGAATAATAAATAATAAACAGACTGATATCTTCAAGATCGGCTTTTGAAAGCGCCATCATTTTCATAGCCAAGGACGAATGCTTGGCAAGCATATTCACAAAAGCAGGAATCGCCTGCCTCATAATTTCGATTACATGATGCTCCACCAAAATTTCAGGAGCACCATTTCCAGAAGATGCAAGCCGGGCAGCGGCAAGCACGTTATCCAAATGAATATGTGGAACGCTTAAAATATAAGGTAGCTCGCCCGATTTTGACACCCAGGAGCGCACAGAGCCACTTTGACAGTAGTAATCCATCATTACACGACAAGCGGTCTTTCCTGTACCTCGCGCTGCGAACAGAATGGACGAAACCGGTGCATCGGGTTGTCCGTAGGCACGTTCAAAACCGGTCGGCTCAATAAAACAAGAAGCAAGGAAATCAGGACGAGCAAATTCCTCATTTCCCGCTTCTGGACGGTCAAACGGGAAACGTTGAAAACCAAAATAATTTACCCACTGGCTTTCTGTGATGGTCGTCATAATTGGCGGGTTCCCGAACAATCATACAACCGAAGACTCAACTGTTATGAGTGTACAACAACTTTTTCAAGATTGCAAACGATTTTTCTAGTAATGTTCATGATAACAAAAAAAGCAGCCAAGAGGCTGCCTTTTTTGTTTCCAGATAGACACGCTATCCGTGAAATCACCGTCAGGTACGAATGAACGGGTTGGCGCATTTCTCCTCCCCCACGGTGGTGGGCTTGCCGTGCCCCGGCAGGATGCGCGTCTCGTTGGGCAGGGTGTAGACCTTGTCCCGGATGCTGGTCAGCAGGGCGGACTCGTCGCCGCCGGGCAGGTCGGTGCGTCCCACCGCGTGGTAGAAGATCAAATCGCCGCTGAAAAGGACATGTTCACTGGCGCAGTAGAAGATGCACAGGCCGGGTGTATGCCCCGGAGCATGCCGGACGTGGAAGCGGTATGCGCCGACCGACAGGCTGTGCGTGGTGGACAAGTCGATGGTCGGTTCGGGAAAATGGGTGATTTCGAGTTGCAGCAGTTTCCCCAGCCCGCCATCCTCCCACAGGGGGCGGTCCAGTGAGTGCAGTGCCACTTGGGGCACAGTATCCAGGCCGCGTGCCAGTTCGTCTGCTCCGAAGAAGTGGTCGAAGTGGGCATGGGAGTACCAGAACTGGGTGATCTTCCAGCCGCGTTCCCGGGCCTCTTCCAGAATTCTTTTCCCTTCTGCAGCTGGGTCAATGACAACAGCATCGCCTGTTTCTGTGTCAGCGATGATGTAGCAGTTGGTGGATACAGAGCCTAAGACAAGGTTGACGATTTCGAGCATGGTCAGGGTTCCAGGGTGCGGACGGCATCGGTGGATTTTTCCACCGGTGTGCGCGGGGTGAAAACCAGGGTGAGCAGGATGGTGATCCCGATCAACCCCAGGCTGACAATATATACCAGTTCGGAATTCCTGGTGTAAAGGGCGCCGGCGAGCAGGGGAGCCAGTACCACGCCCAGGGCGTTGAAGGTTTCGGCCACGCCGTAGGCCAGTCCCATCTGTGCCGGGTGGATCAGCCCTCGTACTGTCGAGAAGACAAAGGCGCGCGCGGTACGGTAGCCGCCAAGGATGAAGTACCCGGCAGCATACCATTCCAGTCCCGTGCCGCGCCAGATGAGCAGGGAGAACGATGCCACGCAGATCTGCACCAACACCAACCCGAGCCGGGAAGAGAACTGCCCGAGGAGAAGATTGAAGACAGCATTTCCCAACCCGTTGATCGAGCCGAGCAGACCGATCTCGCGCAGCAACAGGTGGCGCTCATTCTCCAGGAACCGGGCGGTCAATGGCTGGGGCAGGTAGGTGGTGAACATGATTGCGAAAATGACGCCCAGCAGGCCCAGAAAGCGCGGGTTTTGTAAAAGACCCGGCACAGGGGTGTTGGGGTCGTGATGGTCGCGGGGTTGGTTCTTCAGGAAGAACAGGACAGCCGTGGAAATGACGAACAATCCGGCGGCGATGAAGTACACCGTTCGCAGGCCGACCCGGTCCCCGATCCAGCCGCCGGTCAGAGGTCCGATCACCGCCCCCAGATTGAAGGCGGCAGACATGAGCGTCATGGCGCGCGCCGGGGTCAGTTTGCCGCGTTCAGCGGTCACATATGAATTCAATGGGGAGGAGACAAAGGCCGTGAGCCCGTAGAGCAGCATTCCGAAAATGAACATGGGGAGTGTGCGGGCGAGGGCCATCACCCAGGTGGACACCAGGCCCGATGCCCAGGCGGCGATCAGCAGGGGTTTGCGTCCGATGCGGTCGGCTAGGTACCCGGCCGGGATGTGCGCCACCATCATGGCTGCGCCAAAGGCCGAGTAGACCGAGGCAATGGTCATCGTGTTGGCGCCGAGCTGGGCCAGGTAGATGGGCTGGAAAACGAAGAACAATCCCTCGCCAACCCCCCAGGTGAAGAGGGAAATGCAGAGAAGAATGAAACTGGAACTCATGAACGGGAAACTCGCTCGATGAACTCGGCTGCGGCCTGGAAGACCTGCTCGCGTTTCGGCTCCTCCGTAATGACGTGCCCGCTGCCATCGACCCAGAGTTTTTGCTTATCGGTGGTCCCCAGGTCGTTATAGATCATGTCCATGCTGCCTTCCACAATGTAATGATCGTCGCGGGAAGAAATGAGCAGTACCGGCACGTTGACCTGGGGCAGGGACGCGCGCATGATACCCAGCAGTTCGTTCAGTTCGGCGATGCAGCGAACCGGGTTCTCAGGATAAGCTACGTGTTGTTTCCAGCTTTCCTTGTCGAACCATCCATGACCCGGTTCCCCTTTTCCTTTGGGCATGAACGGTTTGACCGCGCTGATAAGTTTCAGGAACTTGAGACGCGGGTCATCGGGGAGTTTGTAAGGGGTGGACATCGCCACCACACCCTTGACCGGGCACCTGGCTGCTGAAGTGAGCACCAGCGCGCCGCCCATCGACAGGCCTGTCAAAAATACCTGCTCGCAGGAGGAACGCAGGAAATTGTAACCATCCTCGACGGATGCCAGCCAGTCGGCATAACGCATACGGATCATATCGTCCGGTTTTGTGGCGTGACCTGCCAGCCGCATCCCGCAGACAGTATATCCCCGCTGATGCAGGTATTCGCCCATCCAGCGGACTTCCTTGGGCGTGCCTGTGAATCCGTGCTGGACGAGACAGCCGATCTTCGCGTTCTTTCCGGAGCCGGGGAAGAAGAAGGGTTCAGCAGTGGGGATGATCTGGGACATAATTGCCTCGCGAGAAAAGGATTGTGATATCTGGTGCAAACGGATTATAACCCGGCGGAGCAGATCTCGAATATGAACTCCATAGCAGCCTGAAAAACTTTCTCGCGTTGCGGTTCCTCCGGGATGGTATGACCGCTGTTCTCGATCCACATCATTCTTTTGTCGGCGCTGCCCAGTCTGGTGTGGATCTTGCTCATGCTTTCCTGGATGGAAAGATGGTCGTTGCGGGTGGTAACGAGCATGACCGGCGTTTTGACCTGTGGCAGGGAGATGTGCATTTGTTCCATCAACCGGCCGAGTTCTCGCAGCGAACGCACCGGGTAATCGGGGTAGGCCAAATGCGTTTTCCAGGCTTCCCCGAACCAGCCTGAACCGGGTCTGCCCCCTTTGGGAATGTAACGGATAAACCAACTCAGGAGCGGGGCAAGTTTCAGTCGCCAGTTCGCGGGATGCGAGTATGGTGTGGATATGGCGATTACCCCGTTGACCGGGAATCGGCTGGCGAAGGTCAGGGCGAGCATTCCACCCATCGAGAGCCCTGCCAGGAAGATTTTGTCCGTGCAGGAGTGCAGCAGGTGGTAGCCATCCTCCACCGAGGCTAGCCAATCCTGCCAGCGGACCCGGAGCATGTCGGCGGGGCGGGTGGCGTGACCGGCCAGACGGATCCCACAGACCGTGTATCCCTGCCAGTTCAGGTATTCTCCCATCCAGCGCATTTCTTTTGGCGCGCTGGTATAGGCATGGACTAACAAAACCCCGGTTCGGTTACCGGGGAAGAAAAAGGGTTCAGCAGTGGGAATGGTCTGGGGTGTCGCATGCGCATTCATTTTCAACCGCGCCTTCGGTCATCACTACATTGCGCAGGCCGTTCGTCCAGGGCGGCTGCAGACGGGCGATCTGCCAGTAAACCGGGCACTCGGGTTCGTGCGCCCCTGGCAGGTAACCGGTTGACATGAGGAATTCCTTCACAATCTCCCCGCCGGTAAAAACGAACGTTTTTTTGAAGAGTTTCGTCCATTCGTCAAGCCCGAGAGGATGATGGGTATCCAGCCAGCCTCTGAACGAACCATACCCGCTGCGCAGGGCTTGGATGCGGCGGGCGTTCTCGATCGCCGCGTTGACCTTGAGCCGGTTGCGGATGACCCCGGCGTCAGACAGCAATCGGGTGCGGTCTACGTCGGTGTAGGCGGCTACTGTATCCACGTCGAACCCGTTGTAGGCGCGATGAAATTCAGGAGCGCGCTTCAGGATCAGGCTCCAGGAAAGGCCGGCCTGGTTGATCTCCAACACGAGACGCTCGAAGAGGGCCGCATCATCGGTCAACGGGAAGCCGTACTGCGTGTCGTGATAGGTTTTGTTGAGCGTATCTTCCGGGTGGTCGCGCACGTATTCGCAATATGTGGTCATTTCTTCTCCACCGGTTTGGCCCACGGTCCGTTGGGATACACATGCTGTGGGCCGAGCGGGTCCACTTTCAGGGGAACTTCCTTACCCGGTTCCACATATTCCAGAGATTCCTGTTCCACCAGCCAGGTCGTTTCGACGGTGTAGGCGGGTGTGCCGGGCAGGTGTACTTCCAGTTCCAGGTTCACACGGACCATGCCAGCCAGTCCCGCCTGCCCGCGGCTGGAGTTGACCACCCGGGCCCAGGCCCAGACAGCACGGTCGAGACGCGCCTGGGGTGAATTGTCAGTTTTCGGGGTATTGCTCTTCCTGCGGAAGGAGACCCACAGGATGGCGATTACCAGAACGATTCCGGCAATGATTTCAAAAAACAGGCTCATGTGTTTCTCCCAATTCAGCTCTCGAATAAACGTGCAAACCCGTCGTAAGGGGTCAGAGGAATGAGTTCGAAGTCGATCAGACTGGCCTGTACGAGCGGCAGTGTGGACAGGACTTGGTGCGCATCATCGGCGTTGGCGCATTCCAGTATGAGCACGGCAGTATGCTCTTCGGCGTGGAAATAGATCTCACGCAGGATGCCGGATTGCTGCAAATCCCAAACGCGGCGTGCCTCCGCTTTGAGATGCGGATGGAATGCTTCGGCGGTGGCGCCGGGGAGATCACGTTCGAGCGCCAGGAATTTCATGCTGGAATGTACTTCGCCCAATTGCTGCCGGGATAGATAACCTGTGTGTCGTGTTGGTCGATCCTGACCGAGACCTGTTGTCCGGGCTGGATCATGGACATCTGTGCCACATCCACCAGCCAGTTGGTGCGGGCCAGGTAGGGCTGACCGCCGGGAGGCGTGACCTGAAGACTGAGTTCGTAGCGTGCCCACTGGGAGATGCCTGCCTCGCTTCCGGTGACGCCGCCGCGCGCACTGACGACCGTAGCCCCGGCCCAGACAGCGCTCTGCTGGCGCTGGAGGAATTCCTGGTTGCGCACCGCGGCTTGGTCCACTTTATGGCGTTGGTTCAGGATGAAGAGAACCACGCCTCCGGCTATAAGGACCAGGAAAAGCAGGATCACAGCGAAGATGATCAAGGTGAACGAAATCATTTATTCCTCCGTGCAACTCAATAGAAAGGCGGCAGTATCTTCTTCCGGGGGGACTCCGTGAGCACGCGCTTTGTGAAGCGTTCCCTCCCCGAACTGGTGGCGGACCTGACGGCGCGGGTCCTCCAGTTCATGCAGGATGTCAGTGGACCTTTGTCCGCATACAGGGCAGAAGTAAAGATGACGCATCGGCATGGAGTAAAGGAAGGGTTTCCCTTCCTGCCGATATTGCACCCGCAGCTGGTCCTGAACTAGATAGTAATTCATCTCGGTCTGCTGGCGGGCGATGGTCAGCAGGTCGGGCAGGCGGGCAAGATGATCGAGGAATTCCTGGGCATTCATTTGGATTTCAACCGTGCAGCCATTTTGAATACATCATCGAAGTGCAACTGGTCATGGTAGATGCCAATACGCAGGGTGACGATCAGGTTGATCGACCCGAAGAGCGGTCATAGACGAAC
>CAZRCR010000105.1:0-6362 GCA_964598615.1 uncultured Anaerolinea sp. | reverse complement strand
CCATCCAATGCACCAGGTCTGCATTTTCTATCAAGTCTCCGGTAAAACCGGAGGCGGGTACAACCTGGGCCTCTTCCCAACCATCAATGCCCTGGGCCAATCCAGTGACCGGAAAGGCTGCCAGGACAAACAAGAGAACAGTTAACAGGGAAAGGATTTTCTTCATAGGGAACCTTGCAATAAAGGCTGAATAAAAACAGAGTGGGTGCGGATGAACTTCCGCACCCAACTAGGGGGGCCGAGACTTACCCGTGGGCGAGGCCCTTGAACGAGTCCTTGATCAGCAGATACACGGCGCCAAGGATCGAGAACGCCAGGACGATGCCCAGCGGGACCTTGTAGATCTGCCACAGGGAGTTGAACATTTCAGCGGCAAAATCGATCACGCCGTCGAAGTTCATATCCCAGGAGGCCAGCAACTTGGTCGCAAAGGTGCCAATGGAACCCGACACCAGGAGCAGCTTGCCGATGAGTGCGTACAACATTTGGAATCACCTCCTTTCCGTACCAGGATGAAGGTCATGTAAGGACCGACCCTACAGAGTTCGCATGTCGCGCAATGGCGACCACGATCCCTGCTGTAAGCGAAATAGCACAAAGCACGAGCGAGAAGAGCCACAGGATTGGCTCATATACATTAAAATATCCAGAAACCAGGCAGATCAATTCTTCGGGCGTCATGTGAGTTTTGAAACCAATCCAGAGAACCAGCCTGCAACTGCATCTCCGAAATACACCGGGAGCAGAAACAGAGTGAACGCAATTCCAATGCCGCCGCCGAGAATGCCGATGGCCCGTAACAGAACGTCGATCACTTCCCTTGGGATGCTCATACTCCAAGAGTAAGGCCGTTCTCTTATAAAAAAAAGTGGCGTGTTTGGGAAACAAAAAGCCCCGCTCGTAATGAGCGGGGCAAGTTTTACAGCTTCATATTTTCCACCGGGCTGGCACGCCGGTGTGCATTCTCAAGATCCACCTGGGCCAGCGCCAGATAACGGCGTACCATCTCCAGCGAGGAATGCCCGAGTATTTTTTGCAGGGTATAAATATCCCCCCCGTTGCGCAGGTAGTAGATCGCAAACGTATGCCGGAAGCGGTGCGGGTTTGTATTGTCGATCCCCACCCGTTTCCCGGCCTGGACCAGCGTGCTGGCCAAGTCAGTGCGCCGCAGTTCCAATCCACTGCGGGACAGGAACAGCGGGTCAGTAGGCAGGCGGCCGTCACGAGTGGAAAGGTAACGCCAGATCGCTTTCCCGGTCCGCGCTCCGAACGGCACCCGGCGCTCTTTTTTGCCCTTGCCCATCACCGTGATGTGACCGCCGCGCAAGTCCACATCCCCCACCCTGGCATGGCATAACTCCGAAGCCCGCAGGCCGGTATCCAGCAGGAGCATGATGATGGCAATGTTGCGGGATGCCATTGGCAGGGACATCTGCACGAGCGCCCCGTCCATCACGCCACCGCTCCGGTACGCCCCCGACTTGCGGACGGATGACAACAGCAGACGGATCTCCGGCTCCGTGAATGGCTGGATGGTGCGGACCTCGGGCCTGGGTTTCTTGATCTTTCTGACGATCTGCCCCCGGACGATCTTTTCTTCCAGACACCAGGTCCAGAAGGCGCTCAGCCCGATGTAATAATTACGCAGGCTTTTATTGGTCAACGTCTTGCCGTTCGGCAACCGACGCGCCATCTGGACAGACAGGAAGTCCTCCACGTCTGCCTTGGTAATATCTGCCACCATCGGGTTATGGGGCATATGTTGACGAAACAGATTCAGGGTACGGCGATAATCGCCGATGGTATGGACGCTGAGTCCACGGGCGCGCAAGGACAGGTCGAAGCCGTCGACCGCCTGGCTGAGGGGGATACTAGCCATGACAGAAACAGCCTTTCCGCCGCCCGAATTGCCGCGCATGGTTCGCTCTCTCTTCGAACCATGTCCGGGTAAATTTCTTTCCCCCCATGCGTCTCTTGATTCTTTTGTGGTTACTCGGTCATGGTCAGGCTCTCCAACCTGACCATGTTCCGGTCGTGTGCGCTGGGGGGGACTTGAACCCCCACGCCTTGCGGCACATGGCCCTCAACCATGCCTGTCTGCCAATTCCAGCACCAGCGCGGGTTGCTCATGAGCGGAGCAGGTCGTATTATAATCAGGATGCTTTGATTGTCAAGCAACAATCTTACCCTGTAGTGACGACGAACGTCGTCACTACTTTTCGGAGGGGAAATGACCCGAATCGTAGTGGACGCCATGGGGAGCGACGACTTCCCCACCCCTGATGTGGTCGGCGCCGTGCAAGCCGCCCGCGAATACGGCGTGGAGATCATCCTGGTCGGTGACGAGGCCAAAGTGGCTCCTGTGCTCGCCGCGCAGAACCCGGGCAATCTGCCCATCCGTATCGTCCATGCCCCTGAAATGCTGACGATGGAAGACAAAGGCATGGCACTCGTCCTCAAGGCGCGCCGTCCCAACTCGCAGAACTCGATGGCCATCGGTATCGACCTGGTCAAGAACGGACAGGCGGACGCGTTCGTCACGGCGGGCAATACTGGCGCAGCGTCCGTGACCGCCTACTTCCGCCTGGGCACCATCCCCGGCGTGGACCGTCCCGGGCTGGCACCTGTCTTCCCGACCGCCACCGGCTCGTGTGTTGTCCTCGACGTGGGCGCCAACCCCGACTGCAAGCCCGAGAACCTGCTCCAATTCGCCATCATGGGCAGCATCTATGCCGAAAAAGTGCGCGGTGCGAAGAATCCCAAGGTGGGCCTGCTCGCCAACGGTGAGGAAGCCGGCAAAGGCAACGATCTGGTCAAGCACACCTATCCCCTGCTGGCCGAATCAGGCTTGAGCTTCTACGGCAACATCGAAGGCAAGGAACTCATCGGCGGCAAAGTGGATGTGGCCGTCACCGACGGGTTTACCGGCAACATTCTGCTCAAATCCTCAGAGGCGGTCGCCAAACTGCTGATGGACAAGATCAAGGAAGCCATCCTGGGTGGCGGTCTGCTCGCCAAGATCGGCGGGGCGCTCATCAAGCCGTCCCTGCGCAGCATCAAGCAACTGATGGACCCGAGCGAGCACGGCGCCGCACCCCTGCTGGGCGTGAACGGGCTGGTCTTCATCGGCCACGGTCGTTCCGATGCCAACGCCATCAAGAACGCCGTCCGCGTGGCCAAGAACGCCGTCGAAGCCGATGTGCTCACATCCATCCGTACCGCCATCGAAAAATCCCTGCAGAAATAGAGTTGTCATGAAAATCGTTACCAATACCAAACTGATCGAACGCAATGCCAAGATCGGCAAATACGCCTCCGTGGCTGGCTTGGTCGTAGTCGGCGGAGCCGTGCTTATCTCCTTCAGCAACATGAAGACCGAGATCACCGTCGGGCAATTGACCATCCTGGCGATCGCCTCCATTGTCGGTTTTCTTGTCACACAGATCGGCATGTACTACACCAGCCGCTGGGGCCGCTCACCTCGCCCCGATGAGACCATCACCAAAGCATTGAAAGGCCTGGGACGCGAGTTCACCATCTATCACTACGTCACTCCCACCCCGCACCTGCTAGTCAGCCCGGCGGGAGTTTGGGTGATCATGGGCAACTACGCCGCAGGGACCGTGACCTACTCCAAAAAACGCTGGCGCATCAAAGGCGGCGGCTTCGCCCAATCCTACCTGCGCTTCTTCGGTCAGGACAGCATGGGCCGCCCCGACCTGGACTCTGCCGCGGAGATCTCGGCCGTCAAACGCTACCTGGACAAGGTCATGCCCGAAGGAGTGACGCGGCCCGAAGTGCACGCCGCCCTGCTATTCCTCAATCCAAATACCACACTGGACACCGAAAATGCTCCGCTCCCGGCCATGTTGCCCAAAGATTTGAAAGAGTTCCTGAAAAACCGGGCCAAGGAGTCCCCCCTGCCCGAGTTGACCCAGGAAGCGCTCCGCAGAGCATTACCACAGCCTGAAAAAGAAGAATAGCAGCCTGTCTACCCAAGACGCAGAGGAACTTCAACACTTTTTTCATCGCAAATCGGTTTCTCTGCGTTTTCGCGCCTGTTGATATCCCCAAGGGAAAGTTCCGAATGAAAGCCACTCTTCCGCTCAAGATCGTCATTCTCATTATCCTCCTCAGCATGGTTGTATCCTGTGCGCCAGCCACAACCGAATCGGCCGCTGACACTGCCACGCCTGCCGCCGTTGAAACGCCGACAGCCACTCCCACCGAAACCCCGCTCGTTCCGTCCTTTCCGACCCGGTTGGAATGGGCCGCGGGAGCCTACCAGGATACACTCTTCTCTCTCGATGGGATGCGCGCTGCCGTTGTGCGCGCCAACAGCATCGTGGTAGGCGACACCACCACGAACACAGTCCTCGCCACCATCGACAACCCGGCCGCTCTGCAGGCTGACCTTTCGGCTGACGGCACGCGCCTGGTCACCGCCGATGTGGATGGCAATATCCGCATGTGGGATGCCGGGACCGGGAAACTGCTCTACACTGTCAATACCCCCGCGCTCGACGCTGGAATAAATATCGCTCCTGTTTTCACTGCTGACGGGGATCTATTCCTGACATCCCAGAACATGAGTCTCAGCCTGAGAAACGCGCAGGATGGGAGCGTGGTCCATCAGATCGATATTAGTGGAGAGCGCGTATTGCTCACGGCCAGCCTGTCCCCCAACGGGCAGTATGCCGCTGCCAGTTTCAGCGACAGCAACTGGGCACTCTATGATCTGGCATCGGGGGACACACTCGTGGAACTCCCCCTTCCCAATGCATGGCCGGAGATCACCTTTAGCGCCGATAATCGCTGGCTTCTGGTTGGCTATGTTAGCAACGGCGAGTTTTTATATGAAATCTGGAGTGTCGCGACAAAAAGCGCCGTCGATGTGCTGCAAGCATATGATGCATTCTTCTCCCCGGGCGGCCGCTTTCTTGTCCAGGAATACAACCAGACCACAACCGTCTACAGCATGGACGGGGAGGAACCAGTAAAAGTTTACGAGGAAAGCTACGACTGGTCTGTGGACCAGGAGAATGAAAAAGCTCTTGCAAGGGGGAACGACATAACGTTCTCGAACAACGACGAGCAGGTGGCGGTCAGTCTGGATTATGGGACCAGCCACGTTCTCTACGACACGAACACCTGGGAATCGACTTTCTACCAATCGCCAGAGGTAGACAACGTATTGTCAGAATATTTCCGTTCGGACGGAGCGCTGATCGCCATTCAATATGCAGCAGAGCGGGTCAACCTGCAAACAGTTACCCTGCAAGAGGGGGAAGATGTTACACCGGGCTGCGATTTTTCAGGCGTCAATTACAATTCCCAACTGCTCTGGTCCAACAACGAGCGTTTCGTCTTTTTACGGACCTTCGAAGCTGCTGATGGCATGACTTCCACCCTGCTGGATGCCCAAACCTGCGAAAAGAAATTCGCAGTTTCCATAGCACAATACTTCCAGGATCTGTATGATATTGCCCCAGACAACAGCCTGGTGGCCGTGGGCGAGATCACCGCAGCAGGAGATACAACCCTGCAAGCCAGCGTTCACGTACTGGACATCGAAACCGGGGCCGAACTCTACCAGTATCCTTTCACCTTCGATCCCCACGAAGGATTGCCCGACCTGTCATTCTCACCCGACAGCCAGACCTTGCTCATTGCGCTCTCATCCACAGCCAGCACCACCTACCCGTGGATATTCCTTGATGCCCGCAGCGGACAGGTGGCCCGCACCCTAGATACAGTCAACTACGCTTCGTTCCAGGTGGAGATCTCGCCTGATAACAGCACTCTGGCTATCCTCCTCGAGGATAAGATCATCCTTGCCAACGCACAGACCGGCGCGGAGGTCCGCTCCATCGGGATAGACAAGTACACATCCGCGGAAAGGAATATCGCCTTCACCAGCGACGGAGCATGGCTGGCCATTCCTTCCGAAGGGCGACTCTTCAACGTCAGCACAGGAACAGACCTGGAGCTGGCCACCCACACACTGGAAGGCGATGCCATACCCGAAATGCTGCTTTCCCCGGATGGACGCTACGCCGCAGTAACCGAATATACAGCTGCCGCGGGGACAATCCTCTCCGTATGGGAACTTGCCACCGCCCAGCTTGTAGGGTCGCGCTCCGATATCACCTTTTTCCAGGGCCTGCAATTCTCGCCCGATAGCCAATCCCTTTACTTCACAAATTACGAATGGCCGCGTTGGAATTTCGTCGAGGGCGGCACGGAATATTCCAGGGACCTTCCTTTTGGCGTCTGTTATTCGCAATTAACGTTCCATGGCTCTGTCCCAACCGTTTTGCTCGCCGACGGGCAGATCCTCCGCACAGCAAAAGTGAACTACG
>CAZRCR010000104.1:0-6383 GCA_964598615.1 uncultured Anaerolinea sp. | reverse complement strand
GACCTCCAGCCGCCAGAATTCGAGATCCTTCCGGAGCAGTACAAACTAGGTCCTGTCGCTGGCGGTCCCCTCGTTCTGAGTTGCGATCACAGTGTAAGCCGTGCCATGACGGCAGACCGAGCGGTACGCTTCGAGCGGCTTGCCCACCGGCTGCCAGGAGGCCGACCAGTAATCGCCACTCTCCCGGTCACGCAGGTAAAAATAACGCCCGGGCTGGTTCATCGGGACACTGTTAAATCGCAGGCGCAGGAACCGTCCGCGCGCGCCGGATTTGTAAAACCCGTAGCCCCCGGCGTTGTTGGTGATGATGGCCCCGTATTCGGTGGAGCCGAGATAGTTGCTCCACGATTGGGGCGTATCCGGACGGGTGATGACGTATTCTCTGGCCCGGTCGTCGAAGTGCCCGTACTGCATTACGCCACCTCGACCCTGATGTGGACTTCCGCCGTCCCTTCGGGCGGCAGTGGGATAACCGTCCCGGCCACGGGGCAGCCCTCGACCTCGAGCCGGACACCGTTCCCGGGTCCGCGCCGCTCGACATGGATGATGTAGCGCACACCGCGGAACTCGCGCTCCGCCTCGAAGCCGGTCCACGCCGACGGCATGACCGGGGTGATCTCCAGTCCATCATAAGATGGCCGGATGCCAAGAATCCACTGGGTGATGGCCACATAATTCCAGGCAGCCGTGCCGGTAAGCCAGGAGTTCTTGGCTTCGCCGGGCCGGGCGGCGTCCTTCCCGGCGATCATCTGGGCATAAACGTACGGTTCGCAGCGATGAACTTCGCTCAGGTCTTCCCGCCGGGACGGGTTGATGCGCAGGTAGTAATCGTGGGCTTTATCGCCGCGGCCGAGTCTGACTTCGGCGACCATGATCCACGGGTTGGTATGGCAGAACACACCGGCATTTTCCTTGTAGCCGCCGGGATAGGAGGAGATCTCGCCCAGGTGCAGGTAGTAGCGGGTAAAGGCAGGCTGGTGCAGGACAATGCCATGCGGTGTGGCGAGGTGCTCGGCCACCGAGTCGAGCGCCTGCGCGGCGCGTCCATCTTTCAGCCCCAGACCGGCCATCACACAGATGCCCTGCGGTTCGATGAAGATGCGGCCTTCGTCATTCTCTTGCGAACCGAGCACATGGCCGAAATCATCGTACGCCCGGCGGAACCACTCCCCGTCCCAGCCGTGCTGCCAGATGGTTTTCTCCATCTCACATGCCTTGGAAAGATAGAATTGACATGGCAGGAGGGAGGAGTTCCACCCATCCTTCTGCCACTTTTCTTCCAATTTCTCGCTCAGAACCGCCATCTCCTTGCAGGCCAGGACTAACAGACCGGCAATGAAGACGCTTTCGGCCACCTTGCCTTCCTTGTTGGTAGTGGTCTGGAAGGACTGGCCCGGCGCGTCGGAGAAGCAGTTCAGATTCAGGCAATCGTTCCAATCGGCGCGGCCAATGAGCGGCAGTCCGTGCGGCCCAAGACGGTCGAGCGTATACTGGATCGAGCGCTGGAGATGTTCATAGAGCGGCATTTCGGAGCCAGGCTGGTTATCGTAGGGAACCGGTTCGCCCAGGATGCCCCAGTCGCCGGTCTCCTTGACATAAGCCGTCACAGCCAGCACCAGCCAGTGCGGGTCGTCATTGAACCCAGAGCCGACATCGTTGTTGCCGCGCTTGGTCAGCGGCTGGTACTGATGGTACGCGCCGCCGGTCGGCAGTTGGGTGGAGGCCAGGTCGAGCAGGCGCTCGCGGGCGCGTTCGGGGATCAAGTGCATGAAGCCCAGCAGGTCCTGGTTCGAATCGCGGAAGCCCATGCCGCGCCCGATACCGCTCTCGAAATACGAGGCGGAGCGGCTCATGTTGAACGTGGTCATCACCTGGTAGGCATTCCAGATGTTGACCATGCGGTTGGTATGTTCATCCGGCGTGGAAACGGTCAACTTGCCCAGCAGCCCGTCCCAATAGCGGCGCAATTCATCGAAAGCCGCGTCCACAACCTCCGCGTCGAGGAAACGGGCAATGACCGGGAACACTTTATGTTTGTCAATGGTCTGCGAATCCGGCGGATCGAACTTGGCGTCTTTCGGATTTTCGTGATAGCCAAGCAAAAAGATGACTTTTTTCTGCTCCCCCGGCTCCAACCGGACCCGGACCTGGTGGGCGCCGATCGGCTGCCAGCCGTGCGCCACCGAATCAGACGCCTGGCCTGTCTCCACAGCCCGAGGCGCGTCCCAGCCCCGATAGGGACCGAGGAAGGCTTCCCGATCCGTGTCGAACCCGACAACCGGTTCAGAACAGGCAAAGTAGGCAAAATGGTCGCGGCGTTCGCGATATTCGGTCTTGTGGTAGATCACCCCGTTGTCGATCTCCACTTCGCCAACAGAATAATTGCGCTGGAAGTTGGTGGCATCGTCGTTGGCATCCCACAGGGCAAACTCCACCGCCGAAAAAACGGACAGATCTGCGGGCTTATCGCGATGATTGGACAGCGTCAATTCCCAGACTTCCAAATCCTGGCCCATGGGAACGAAGTATCGCGTTTGTGCTTCGATCCGCGCCAGTTGGGATCGGATAATGGTATAGCCCATCCCATGACGGCACTCATACATATCCAATGGCCGGCGTACCGGCATCCAGGTCGGCGACCAGGTTCGAGGTCCGGAAAGCTGTGGATCGTTATCCCGCAAATAGATATAACGCCCGCCCATATCGAGCGGAGCATTGTTGTAACGATAACGCGTCAAACGGCGCAAACGGGCATCCTTGTAGAACGAATACCCGCCGGCTGTATTGGAAATTAAGCCAAAGTAATTTTCACAGCCCAGGTAGTTGATCCAAGGCATGGGGGTATCTGGCCGCGTAATCACATACTCGCGGCTTTCATCATCGAAAAAACCGTAGCGCATAAGTACTCCTATAAATTCGCCCCTGGCCTTATATGCTCCCCGGGAGACCAGTGCGATTAGATTGCCTTGTGAAATTAAGCGTCCGTTCCAGTCACTTTCCAGCAGGCCACGAAATGACCCTTTTCAACTTCGACGGAGGCAGGGCGTTGCGTGCATTTCTCGAACGCCAGTGGACAGCGATCATAATAAACGCATCCTCGGGTCTGTCCTATAACCGCAGCCTTCGAATCAACGTTAGCCTTTTCTCCCCACTTCTGATCCAAACGCGGAACGGAATCAATCAACATACGGGTATAAGGATGAAGCGGGTTATTGAAGATCTTCCCTACTGCACCCATTTCCATGGCACAGCCCCGGTAAAGGATCACTGCCCGTTCGCTGATGTAATTGGCCAGGGAAAGATCGTGCGTGATGAACAGGATGGACAAACCACGAGTCTTCAGAGTTGCCAGAAGATTCAACACATCGATACGTGTAGAAGCGTCGAGCATACTGATAATCTCGTCTGCCACGAGAACCCTTATGTCCAGCAGGAGGGCGCGGGCAATGAGGAAACGCTGGAGTTGACCACCACTCAATTGATGAGGAAACTTATTGAGCACGTGCTCCGGATTCAATCCAACATCTTTCAACACCTTATCCACCCGGGCCGCCCACTCGTTCTCTTTAACATCTGGGTAGAACTCTTCACGGATCAATCGGAAAACCCGGTCCGCTTTGAAAATTGGGTTATAGGATGAGAAAGGATCCTGGAAGACACCCTGAACAGTGCGGTAATATTCCTTTAACGCCGAACCCTGATAGCCAGCGATATCCACGCCATTCAGGCTGATCGCTCCCTGGCTTACAGAGATCAAGCGTAACACCATCTTCCCGATGGTACTCTTGCCGCTACCACTCTCGCCGATCAGGGAAACCACCTCCCCATCCCCGACCTCGAAACTGACATCACTTACGGCATGGAGTTCCTTCCCCCCGAATGTTCCAACTCGATAAACCTTGGATACATGATCGAGTTTAAGCATTCTGTCACATCTCCTTCCAACAAGCGATGAAGTGGTCTTTTTCTATTTCCACAAAAGGCGGGACTTCCGCGCAACGGTGGAACGCGATAGGACAGCGCTCTCTGAAACGGCAACCCGTTGGAGGGTTGAGCAACAAAGGCGGCTTTCCAGGAATTCCGTTCAATTTGCGATCGATTGAATATTTGACCCCGATCTCAGGCAGGGATGAAATGAGCATTTTTGTATAGGGATGCCGGGGCGAATGAATGATGGTTTCTGTGGAAGCTTTTTCCGCCAACTGCCCGGCATACATGATCATGATGCTATCAGCAATCTGGTAAAGGATGGAAATATCGTGTGTAATCACGATGGCACTCTTACAACAGGACTGATTGCGGAACTCCACTAGCATCTCCGCTACCGCCTTCTGGCTGGCCACATCCAGCGCGGACGTGATCTCGTCCGCGATCAGCAGGGATGGGTTCATCAAGGTCGACAAGACCATGACCATCCTCTGTTTCATCCCGCCAGAAAGTTCGATGGGATACATGTTAAGAACTTCGTGAGGCAGTTTCACCAAGTCCAGCCGGCGCAGAATCTCCGGCAGCATTTCCTTGTAATTCACTTTTTTGGCGGCCAGGAGTTCAGAAGTCATTTTGCCGATCTTACGGATCGGGTTCATTGCGTTCATCGCATACTGCGGAACAATGGAGATACGGTTGAAGCGGAAGCCATCCATTTTTTCCATGTTCCAGATAGGCAACTCTTCATCGTCCAAAGAGACATGACCTTGGACATATTTCATCGGCTGGTTCAAATAGATCAAACTATGCCCGAGAGTTGTCTTTCCGCAGCCCGATTCGCCAGCCAGCCCCATGATCTCGCCGCTCGCCACCGAAAAACTCACATTTTCAAGCGCGTGAACGTCACCGCGCAAGGTCTGGTAATAGACAGTCAGGTTCTCTACTTGTAAGCTCATATCTCACATCTCTCTGAGTTTCGGATTGAAAACTTCGTCCAGACCGACATTCATGCTGTAGAGGGCGCCCACGATGGCCGTGATGGCAAGTCCCGGCGGAACAAACCACCACCAGATCCCCAGTTGGAGCGAACCCCACAGGACTGCATATTGCATGATCATGCCCAACGAAATCGCGTTGGTTGGCCCCAGGCCAATGAAGTCAAGTGTGGCGGCGTTCAGGATAGCCCCGCCGAATTGGAGAATGAAGGTCATGACCAAGTAAGACATCATATTTGGAGCAATTTCAGTAAAAATGATCTTGGCTGGTTTCATACCGGTCATGCGAGCCAAGTCGACAAAGTCGCGCGTCCTCAAAGAGAAGGTCTGGGCACGAATGGCCCGTGCAGCCCAAGGCCATGCTGTGAAGCCAATAAACAAACATTCCGTAAATACGCTGCGGACATCCAGGTAAGCAGCAATGATGAGCAGTACGGCCAGGGTCGGGATGACGAGAACGATATTCGTACACACATTCAGGATCTCATCAATGATCCCCCCCCGATACCCGGCGACAAAACCGATCAACATGCCAAGCAGTGTGCCAATCCCGCCGCCAATGGCGCCCACCATGAACGTGGCCCGCAGACCGTGAACAAACTGAGAAAACACATCCTGACCAAAGAAGGTGGTGCCGAACCAGTAATCCGCCGAGGGAGGCTGCGCCCCAAAAGGATTGGCATAATCGAACGGCTTGTTTTTCGTCAATAATGGACCGAACAGCGCCAACAGGAGAAAAAACAGTATGACGAACAGGCCAATCAGCAGTTTCGTATTCCGAAACGCAAAGTAGATGAATTCGTTTTTCTTCTTCTGAGTCTTCATGCCGATTCACCTGTCATACCCCTGCGGGTTCTGGGGTCAATAAGAACGTACACGATGTCGATAGCAAAGTTAGCAAGCAGAACACCGGTGATAATAAACAGGAAACAGCCTTGGATCAGGAAATAATCCTGATTCTGAATAGCAGCCAACAGCAGGTAACCAATACCAGGATAGGAGAACACAACCTCGGTCACCAGCGCCCCGGCCACGATCACACCCAACTGCAGGGCAAGACCGGTCAACTGGGGCAGGATGGCATTCCGGAAGGCATATTTGCGCACCAGTTTGCGAGGCGCGCCAAGTGATTCAAGATAGTGGGAATAATCGGCTTCCAACTCATAAATGATCATGTTACGCATCCCGATCGCCCAGCCACCGAACATGACCAGGAACAAGGAGGCAAACGGGAGGAACCAGTGTTGGAAGACACTACCAATGAATGCCCAGGATAAATTGGGACGCATCGAAAAGCTGTATGCGCCGGCAATTGGGAAAACACCCAAAACAATACCAAGCAACCACGCAAGCAAAATGCCCAGCCACATATAGGGAGTGGCTGTCAAAATGTAACCCAGAGGAGAAATGGTATTATCAAGCAGTTTGGAGCGGGCCGCAAAAGCACCAAACTTGTTCCCG
>CAZRCR010000103.1:0-6387 GCA_964598615.1 uncultured Anaerolinea sp. | reverse complement strand
CTGGCGAAAAATGCCTCCGTGAAGGCGTTCGTATCCTGGCTGCTCTATGCCGTCTGTCCGGCCGGGGAGGGGATCCAAAGCCCGTTGGCTTACGCGCTTGCCTCACTGCGGGATTTCCCTGAGCGCGGGGCGGGCGGCCCATATGACCAGCTGGCCTCCCTGCCTCCGGTAGAGTTGATCCAGCTTGTACGCTGGTCGGTTAGTCGCTCTGGCCGGAAGTACGATCTTCGGAGTGCATCTTCGGGAAACGATTTGTGGGACAAGACGATGGGGACTTCGGAGCGCCATGCTGTGCTGCTGGCCGTTCTTCTTGGGGAGGATGAAGCTACCCAGACACTGGAGCGGAGGGAGACCCAGATATACACGGACGGCGAGAAAACCTATCAGGAAGTCGAAACCATCCGCACATACAAAAGCTGACACAAGGAGCAGCAGAAAATGAATCGCGTATTTTTGGTCGGCAACATTACATCGGACATTTACTACGATCACCTTCTCATCAGGGAAAGAAACCGTCCGTTCCTCCGCCTGATCTTGATGTCCCATCGCCCCAAGATTGTGAAGGGGCTGCGGGTAAACCTTTGGGACGAAAAGGCGGAACTTTACTATCCCTATCTTCAATGCGGCTCCCGGATCGCTGTGGTTGGCAATCTCCTCAGCCGGGATTTCAAGGGGTCCGTGATCCACGAGATCGAGGCTCTTAACCTGATCCTTTTACGCAACATTAAATGGGAGTTCGGCGAGCAGGAAAGAATTCGCAGGCAGCTTCCACGTCCATCCGCCTCAGCAAACAATGTCTTTGTGATCGGCACGGTTGGGGAAGACATCAACCTGGACTGGTATAAGCGCACCGACGAGGTGGGTAACTATGCCCTGCTGCGTTTCAAGTTGTCGAATGAACAATACCTGGACGGGCTGCGTATCAATGTGATCGGCTCCCTTGCGGAACTGGTTCACCCCTACTTGAAAAAGGATGCAAAGGTGGCCGTGGATGGTCATTTTCAAACTCGCGACCGCCAGAGCGGTCAGGTTGTGGAAGTGACGGCAGAACATATCACGTTTCTCGAAGGCATTGATTGGGCATCTGGGATGTCGGCCCAACATGCCCGTCTTCCCGGAGAGAAAGTTGAGGTGATGAAATGAAATACGATGTTGAAATTCCAAAATCCATTCTCCATACGTTCTTCCGAGTCCTCCTGATACTTCTTGCTCTGTTGGGGATGGGAGTCATCGGATATTACAACTCTCCCAAGGGCGAGAACGGCAGGCCTCTCTTGCTTTCCCCGCGGCTGGCAGAAATCACCCGTTATCAACATCACGCCCTGCGCTGGGCAGGAGAGCTTCAGGAGATTCAAACTGGTTTGCAGGCGCTTCTGGAGAACCAATCTGCCGACCTGCTCACGCAAGATGGGGAGGCAAACTCTCTCTACGGCCGGTTATTGAACATGCAGGAAGAAGTGGACAGTATCAGCCCGCCACCCACGTTGGAACCGCTCCATGAATCTATACAGACGGCTGTTGAAGGATATTCAGATGCTGCCTTTCAAGTCATGGCGTGGATCAGCGAGCCCACGGAAGAGAATTACATAATAGCCCAGGATGCCGTCTCCAGCGCGAGTTCTGCTCTGGACCTGGTCAAACAAAACCCCTGGATGCAAGGAGAGCCATGAGCCAGGAACAGATTCGCATCCGTGAACTTGAGACCGCCGTTGAAGCCAACCGGACCCTTCTTGCACTTGAAAGCGAAAGGGCGAAACGGGTACAGCACCAGTTGGTATGCATTGGGCAGGAACTCGGCGGCGAGCAGTTCGACCAACTGCTCAAAGGGCACATGGATAACGATTTGCCTCCCGAAGAATTGGCAGCCGAAATCGTAAGCATCGTCAAAGCCAAGCTGGGCAACCTCCAGAGTAATCCAGACTCCCAACCGGCCAAAGTTGCAAATCCTGAGATCGAGTCGCTGAAGCTGCAGTTGGACACACAGACGAAAAGAGCAGCTAAGGCCGAAGGTCAGGCAGTTGAGTGCCAAAACCAGGCTACGTCTTTTGAAAGGAGCCTGAATGATGCGCGCCAGAAGATCCAGGAATTGGAAGCGGCTTTACAGGCGTTGAGAAATCCGGCCCCGCCTGAGGATTTTCCTGCCTGGCTGGAGGGGTGGAAGAAGCGAAAATGTTACGACCGGGACTGGGCGGTCCTGGAGGTGATCGGGAGAACCGGATTGGCGCGGGTCAAGCAGATCGAGGATACGCTCTCAGCCCAAGGGAAACTTAAGCCAGAAACTACACTGCGCGCGATCAAGGATTGCTGCGGAGAAGATAAATTGCTGGATTGCGATCGTGGTCGCTCTTTTGGCGGGCGGCCAACCGGGAATGTCACACTCACAGACAAAGGCCGCTGGGTATATGCCAAATTGGCAGGAAAATATCCGCTTCCAAGTGAGATCGAAGAGCTGAATAAGACGATTCAAAATGATTTTCATGGCCGCCTGGTGCTTCGGGTAGCTGACCATTTCACCCGGTTGGGCTATTCCGTCAACACCAATCCCGGTAAGATCAATATTGAGGAAAATCGCTATTTCTGGCCGGATCTCGTTGCCAATAGGGACGGCGAGACGTGTTACCTTGAAGTAGAGTCCGGGAAGGAGGAAGATCGCGCTACCAAGATCAGGAAATGGGAAAATGCACTGCTGGTCGGCGGAGGCCGGATCTACCTCGTCGCCCGCAAATTTGGATCGATGAACGCCATTCAAAGCCAGATCGTCAGTTGGGCCACGGAAAACGGGAAAAAGGGGCATTTGTTCGCCACGAACTTGGAAATGCTCAATTCGATCAAGCCGGGCGAAAGCCCGTGGGCGCGTGTCCGGGAGTTGTGAAGTGTCAGAAAAGGTCAGGTTGAAATGTCAGAAAATCAACGGAGATCTGATAGATACCCCTTTCTGGTGTCAGAAAAAAGGGGAGGCCAGTATAGGAGAATACTTGCAACTGTCAGAAACCCATTTGAGTAATCAAGATTAGCCTAATCGCGATTACTCAAATGCTGCGTAGGCAAAATACCCCTCCAAGAAAGGTATCAACTCCTTATTAACATTACTTGACAATTATGATAATAGCAGATATTATTATTAACATATAGACGCTATATGTTGATTACAATAGATCATATTAACATCTAGTTTCAGGAAGGCAGGGTCCATGAACCCAGAAGAATTTCGCCATAGCAGTGCCGGCAGAGTGTTTCATACCCAGAAAGGGTATTGGGCTTTTGTTCCGAACCCTCTGCCTCCGGATATCCAGTGGTCGTTGCCAATCATTTCTGCCCTTTCGGAAGCAGATCGCGATTTGAGCCATCTGAATACGCTTTCCGATTCGTTCCCCTTCAACCAAACCCTTGTCTTGCCCTTTGTTCGACAGGAAGCCGTTTTATCTTCCCGAATAGAAGGCACTCGGGCATCCCTAGTTGATCTGTATGCCTACGAAGCCGGGCAACAGAGTTTTTTGGAGTCAGTGGATGACTCAAACGAAGTTCTCAACTACGTTCGAGCACTGGAATATGGGTTGGAACGAGTAAAAACGCTGCCGGTGAGCCTGAGGCTTGTTCGAGAAATCCATGCTCGATTGATGGATAACGTTCGTGGTGGAAAATTGACCCCTGGAGAGTTCAGACGCAGTCAGAACTGGATTGGGCCGGCTGGCAGCACGTTGGAGAATGCAACCTATGTGCCTCCTCCTGTGGACGAGATACTCGAAGCTCTGGACGGGATGGAGAAATTCATTCATTCAACATCAAAACTTCCGCCCTTGGTGCGTGCTGGTCTGTTGCATTATCAGTTCGAGGCCATCCACCCGTTCCTGGATGGGAACGGACGTATGGGTCGACTATTGATCATCCTTTTGCTTCACGAGTGGAAGGTGTTGAACCATCCAATGCTCAACTTGAGCGTATTCTTTGAAGCAAGGCGGCAAGAATACTACACCCGCCTTCTGGAAGTGAGTAAAAATGGGGCATGGGAGGAATGGTTGACATTCTTCCTGCTGGGTGTCAGCATGCAGGCGATCAACGATGCTGTACGGCTTGAAAGTCTCCTGAGCTTGAGGGTGGATTACTTGGAGCGGCTGCGGGTTGGCCGACGGCAAGAACGCCTCGAACAAGTTCTTGACTTGGTCTTCCAGCGCCCCGTTCTTAATATCCGCCAAGCGGAAACAGCCCTCGGTATTCCCTATATGACCGCAGAGCGCTGCATCGAACGCTTGACACAAATTGGAATTCTGCGTGAAATCACAGGTAAGGCACGAAATCGTGTATTCCAGGCCGATGAAATCTTGGCAGTAATTCAGAAATGAGCTTTGGAGAACTAACGATGAAAAATAACCGGAAGTGGTCATTCTGGAAGGGAGTTGGACTGATGTTCAAGATCCTTGGTTTGATTGTGATAGTGGCGATCATTGCGCCTTTTGGTTACTTTGCCTGGCGTGCCGGCCAGCCGATGAGCATGCCGGAATACGATGGGCGGACATACTATGAACTGCTGACTGAACGCCGGCAGGCATATACAGAATTGGCTCAAGATTATCAAGCAAGCCATCCAAATGTGGATGTGAAAGATGGCATGTGCTATCTTAGTGAATTAGTGATGATTGCTTATAATGCACCTTGGGCAGGATTTTGTTCTTTGGCTGGCGTTGTACCTGAACTTAGAAACTTGGTGGGTCCTAATGCGTTGCGTTTAGGTTGCGGGCAGCAAGAAGGTTCACTCCTTACGGTTCTGCCGGATTGGTGGAATATGTACGAACGATTTACTTATGAACTGCTGAATCATGCTCAGGCGGGGCCTGTTGCATACTGTCGTATCCCGGCGCCGTGATCAATGCTTTAATTTCATTGCATTAATTTGCCAAATATGGCATAATAATGCAATGAAATTCAATTATCTCATTTCACAAACTGTTGGGCAACCTATCTTCGAAACTGGTTTGTTGTTGACTGGTGCCGTCGATCCAGGTGATGTACGCCGCCAACTTTCTCGCTGGACAGAGGCGGGCAAGCTCATTCAATTGCGCCGCAGTGTATATGCCCTTGCTGCACCCTACCAGCAGGTCTCTCCACACCCGTTCCTGATTGCCAATACATTAATGCCCGGATCCTATGTCAGCCTGCAATCCGCCCTTGCTCACTATGGATTGATCCCGGAATATGTTCCCCAGACTTTGAGCGTCACCACCCTGCGCCCATCCAAATGGCACAACCCCTTGGGCGATTTCCGCTTCCAGCACATCACCTCAGACTTGTTTTTCGGTTACCAGAAGGTGAGCTTGACGGCCGGCCAAGAGGCATTCGTTGCCCTTCCGGAAAAGGCGCTCCTCGACCTGATCCATCTCACACCGAATGGGGACAATCCCCTGTTCCTTGCCGGCCTGCGTCTGCAGAACCTGGAGACCCTAGACCGGGAGCGGTTAAAATCCCTGGCTGAGCGTGCCGGCAAACCAAAATGGCTGCGCGCCGTGAGCAGGCTCTTAACGCTCATCGAAGAAGAAGCATCGGTATACGCGAGCAATTAGAATTTAAAATTTTTTTGGATGGTGATCATGAAAGAATTTCTTCATACGTTGGTTGCTGCTGTCCCCAATCCTCTGAATGCCCGCAACCAGGCACGCGAGTACCTGCAGGCGTTGATCCTGCAAAGCCTGCAGCGTTCGGGCGCAATGGTTTCACTTGCCTTTCTCGGCGGGACCGCACTGCGTTTTCTGTATAACAGTCAGCGGTATTCCGAAGACCTGGACTTTTCTCTGGAAGAGGATCCAGGATCGTATGATTTTCGCAAGTATCTCGATGGCATCCGACGCGACCTGGAAGCCCAAGGGTATTCGATTGCCCTCAAAATCAGCGATCAGAAAACGGTGCACAGTGCTTTCGTCCGCTTCCCCGGGCTGCTGTTCGAATTGGGGTTGTCTCCCCACCAGGATGAAGTACTGGCTGTGAAGGTTGAAGTGGATACCCATCCTCCTCAGGGGGCTGGTGTGGAAACAACACTGGTGCGCCGCCATGTTCTTCTCAACATCCAGCACCATGACCGCTCCTCCCTGCTGGCCGGGAAGCTGCATGCCCTGCTCCAGCGCCCTTACCTGAAGGGCCGCGACCTGTATGATCTGATCTGGTATCTGAGCGCCCCTGATTGGCCGGCTCCCAATTTGGTTCTACTCAACAATGCCCTGGAACAAACAGGCTGGAGCGGTGGGGTTGTTATGCCCGACACTTGGCGCAATACCTTGCGTAAACATCTGGAACGCATTTCCTGGAAACAGGCGCTGGCAGATGTGGAACCTTTCTTGATCTCCTCTGAAGAAAGTTCCCTGCTGACCAGCGAAAACCTTTTTCGGCTGCTGGACAAGC
>CAZRCR010000102.1:0-6401 GCA_964598615.1 uncultured Anaerolinea sp. | reverse complement strand
AGTACCAGCACCCGGCTGCCTTTTTCCTCCACCAGTTCGTGCCGGACCTCGAACCTGCCAGCCCGAAACCGTGCTTTTGCAGCTTCGAGGATGCTGTCGAGCCCCGCGGCCTGACCGGTGACCCGGAACAGCCATGCTGCCAATCGTTCGAGCGGCCGGGTGCCTGTCACCCAGGCCATCGGCACGATGACGAATCGTCCGCCCGGCTTCAGGACGCGATACACTTCGTCGAGCGTTCTTTGATCGAAGATGTATTCGGCGGGGAAGGTAGCCACAGCGCAGTCGAATGTATCGGCCGAGAAGGGCAGGGACTGGGCCAGTCCGCGGGTCAGGTGTGGGGTTAAACCGGCTTTTTGCAGGCGGCGGGAGGCCTGGCGCGCCATGAAGCGGCTCTCATCCAGTCCGAATGGATGCAGGCCGCACCCTTCCATTTCATGTTGCAGGTGACCGGGTCCGTAGCCGAGTTCGAGAACATATCCGTGTAGGAAGGGCAGCGCTGTCCTGACCCAGTCGTTCCAGCGGCCCAGGGATACGGTCCAGGCCACCAGATTGTAGGTCCAGGCGAAGTGATGGTAGAGCAGGTAGTAGATGGGGCGGAGCAGGAACAGGATCAGGCGCATGCCTTAATCATACTCCAGCATTGATGGGAGTCTTTGGTTTATAAAAAACTCCCGCAGACAGGATCTGCGGGGGTTGACGTTACGTCAGGTCTTGCATCAGTTCCATTGGCACGACGGCCGCACCAACGATACCGGGTCCGGTATGGACACCGAGCACGGGGGAAATGCGCAGAATCTCCAGTTTCTTGATGTTCAGTTTTTGCTTGAGAGCATCAGCCAGAGAGTCAGCACCCGTGCCAAAGCGACCATGCAATACGCTGACCCACAGTTCCTTTTCTTTGTAGGTCTGCTGGAGATGGTCGGAGATGATGTCGATAGCCTGCGGGATGGTGCGGGTCTTGCCGACTGTGCTGTATTTGCCGTCGCTTTTATCCACGTGGATGACTGGTTTGAGTTTGAGCACCGAACCGACCAGAGCCTGCACGCGCCCGATCCGGCCCCCGCGCGCCAGGTATTCCAGGGTTTCAAGGGTGTAGATCACTTCAGTGCTCTGGCGGATCTTTTCGAGCCGATCCAGGATGGCATCCTTACCCCATCCGGCCTTGGCGGCCAGGGCGGCGGCCAGTACCTGGAAACGTTCTCCTCCGGAAAGGGTCATGGTATCCACCACGTTGACTACCTTCTCTTTGATCTGTTCCGCGCCGACACGGGCCGAGTTGAGCGTTCCGCTCAAGCCGGATGAAATATGAATGGAGAGCACATGCGTGGCGTCGGTAACCTTATGATAAATATCTGCAAAAATACCACTGGATGGCTGGGCGGTGCTGGGAATGGCGGGACGCATGGCTTCCAACCGGTCATAGAACTCATCGGCGGTAATATCAGCGGAGTTGACCTCGCCCTCGGGAAATTGTATGTAAAGCGGGGCTTCGATGATCCCAAGTTCGTCGCGCTCGGCGGGGGGCAGGTCCGCGGCACAGTCGGTTACGATTTTCATGTTCATCTTTCTCCTTTGGCGTGTATAACACTCAGGTTGCCGTAAGTATCTCGTGAAACTGCATTTTCAACCTATCCGTTGGCTAACAACACTCTATCAACTTGCTACTGTAAAGATTCGCCGACGGGGCTACGGAATTCGCATATTTCCCAAAGACGAAGTAGAATAGCCCCCATGCGGATTCACGAACCAGTCATTACCACCAATGCCGGGACGCGTGCTACCTGGGCCGAGGTCAACCTGACTCGCTTGCGCCAGAACCTGGATGCCATTCGGGAGCACGTTGTCCCGTCGAAGGTAATGATCATTGTCAAGGCCAATGCTTATGGGCACGGATTGGCCGAAGTGGCAAAGTCCCTGGCCCCGCACGCGGACTATGTGGGGGTGGCGGTGCTGGAGGAAGGCATCTTCCTGCGCGAGTTGGGTGTCACGGCGCCGATCCTGGTGCTCGGCGGCATCTGGGGGGAACAGGTTCCGCAGTATCTGGAACATAATCTAACCTTCACGGCGTCGTCAGTGGAACGCCTCGAGCAGATCGATGCGGCTGCCGAAGCGATGGGACGCAAGGCGAAAGTACATCTCAAAATTGACACTGGCATGGAGCGCATCGGCGTCCATTATTACAACGCTGAGACCATCCAAGATGCTGCCCTGAAATGCAAAAATGTGGAAGTGGAAGGCATCTTCTCCCATTTTGCCAATGCCGATGCGCCGGACCTGGGCCATGCGCGCCTCCAACTGGAACGTTTCAATGAAGTACTGCGTTTTTATGAACGGCACAGCCTGCCCATGCCGATCCGTCACATGGCAAATTCGGCGGCCATCCTGCAACTGCCGGAAAGCCACTTCGACATGGTGCGCCCCGGTCTGATGCTCTACGGGGTGGTGCCAGCCAGGGAATTGGAAGGCCGGCTCCCGGTCCGACCGGCGCTCGAGTGGAAATCGCGCGTTGTGTATTTCAAGGTGGTGCGGGCCGGGCATCCGGTCAGCTACGGATCCACCTGGCAAACCGACCACCCGGTGCGCGTGGTCACCGTCCCGGTGGGATACGGGGACGGGTACTTCCGCAGCATGTCGAACAAAACGCAGGTGCTCATCGGCGGGAAGAAGTACCCGCAGGTGGGACGCATCTGCATGGACCAGATGATGGTCAACATCGAGGATGACTCGGCCTTCAACGGCGATGAAGTGGTACTGCTGGGCGAAGCCAACGGACAGTCTGTGACTGCGGCTGATCTGGCCGAATGGGCCGGGACGATCCCCTACGAAATCCTGACCAATATCAACACGCGCGTGCCGCGCGTCTATCTTACTGAGGAGTGATTTTGATGGAAAACACCGAAACACCGAAACCGGAAAAACGCCGGTTTCTCGACCGGGCTGCGGAGACGCTCAAAGCCTACTGGCTCGATTATGTTATCCTGGCTGCCACCGCGGGCTTGATCGTCTTTCTGGACCAGTGGACGAAATCCTGGGTGCGCGCCAACGTGCCGATGGGAACCGATTACCTGCCTGAAAGCCTTTCCTGGCTGGCGCCCTTTGCCCGTATCCGTCACTGGCACAATACCGGCACCATTTTTGGTCTTTTCAAGGATGCCAGCATGGTTTTCACCGTCCTGGCTTTCGTGGTCATTGGACTGATCCTTTTCTTCTACCCGCAGACCCCCCGCAAGGACTGGTGGTTGCGTGTGGTGCTTGGCATCCAGTTGGGTGGCGCCATCGGCAATCTGGTTGACCGCCTGATGTTTGGCCGGGTGACGGACTTTATCTCTGTGGGCAATTTCGCCATCTTCAACATCGCCGATGCCAGTATCTCGGTCGGGGCGGCCATCCTGGGAGTGGTCATTCTCTACGAGACCTGGATGGAGAAAAAGAAGGCGGCTGCGCCTCCAGAACAAGAAACGGAAGATAAACCTGGTGAGTGATCGGCTGGAAACCTTCGTTTTTGAAGGGGAAGCGCCCCTGCGATTGGACGTTTTCCTGGCGGCGCGCCTGCCTGAGTTTTCACGTTCCCGCCTGCAGGGACTGATCAAGGACGGGTTCGTGACCGTCAATAACGTGGTCATCACCAAAGCGGGGCGGGACATCGAACCGGGTGACGGTGTCGATGTGCGCATCCCGCCCCCGGTGCCGAGCGGACTGATCGCCGAGGATATTCCTCTCGATATCATCTTCGAGAATGGCGATTTGCTGATCGTCAACAAACCGGCTGGCATGGTGGTTCACCCATCGCCGGGACACGACAGCGGTACGCTCGTGCATGCCGCTCTGGGCCATATTCCCGACCTTGATGGGATCGGCGGCGAGGAACGTCCGGGCATTGTCCATCGCCTTGACAAAGAGACCTCCGGCCTGATCGTGATCGCCAAGAACGAACAGTCCCACCGCTGGCTGCAGGACCAGTTCCGCACCCGGGCGGTGGAGAAAGTTTACCTGGCGCTGGTGGATGGCAAGCCGCCCACGCCGACCGGCCGCGTGGAAGCCCCGATCGGGCGCAATACCACACATCGCAAGCTGATGGCGGTTGTGCCGCTCGAGAAGGGCCGTGAAGCTGTCAGTGAGTATCGGACGCTGGAGAGTTTTACCCAGCATACCCTGCTCGAAGTCCATCCGCTGACCGGGCGTACGCATCAGATCCGCGTCCATATGGCGTTCCTGGGTTGCCCCGTCGTGGGCGATACGGTCTATGGCAGGCATAAGTCCACGATAAAACTGGACCGTCATTTCCTGCATGCCTACAAATTGAAGATCACCATTCCGGGGGAGAAAACACCGCGGGTGTTTGAGGCGGGGTTGCCGGATGAGTTGGAAGCCGTTGTAGACGCACTTCGCAAGAAAGGGTAAGACGAAAACATGGAATTCATCGATCTCCGTTCTGATACCGTCACCAAGCCTACCCCTGAAATGCGCGATGCCATGGCCAGAGCTGAAGTCGGTGACGACGTATACGGCGAAGACCCCACAGTCAACCGTTTACAGGAACTGGCTGCCGAGAAGACCGGCAAGGAAGCTGGTTTGTTCGTCGCTTCGGGGACAATGGGCAATCTGTCCGCTGTGCTTGCCTGGTGCGGGCGCGGAGACGAGGTGATCCTGGGCAACAAGTCGCACACTTTCCTGTTCGAGGCGGGAGGTATCTCGGCGTTGGGCAGTGTCCATTCATGCCAGTTGCCCAACCAACCCGATGGTTCACTGGCCATCCCGGACATTGAAGCGGCTGTCCGCCCGGATGACCCGCACGACCCGATCACGCGTCTCATTTGTCTTGAGAATACACATAACCGCTGCGGCGGGACGGTGCTCTCCCCGGCTTACATGCGTCAAGTGGGGGAGTTCGCTCATGCCCGCGGCCTGTCCCTGCACCTGGATGGGGCGCGCGTCTTCAACGCCGCCGCGGCTCTGGGTGTGGATGTGCGCGAGTTGACTGCTCCGGTGGACTCGCTTACGTTCTGCCTGAGCAAGGGACTGTGTGCGCCGGTCGGGTCGGTGCTGTGCGGTTCGAAGGATTTCATCAAGCGTGCGCATCGTATCCGCAAGATGCTGGGCGGGGGCATGCGTCAGGCCGGGGTGCTGGCCGCAGCGGGGATCATTGCTATCGAGAAGATGTCCCTCCGCCTAGGTGAGGATCATGCCCGGGCGAAGAAACTGGCCGAAGGTCTGAAACAGGTTCCCGGTCTGACAGTGAACGAACCGGCGTCGAATATGGTTTTCTTATCGGTCAACGAGTCCGTTCCGGTGTCCACGAAAGAGATCGCCGCACGGCTCAAGGAACGCGGTGTGCTCGCCGGTGTGACGGGGCACCGTCAGTTCCGATTGGTCTTGCATTACTGGATCGACGACGCGGCCGTGGAAACCACCAGCGCGGCTTTCCGGCCCGCGCTGGCGTAACGATATTCTTGATATACTCGTAAGTAAGGAGGAAGTCATGTCGTCACGTAAAACCCATTCTCATTCCCATTCTTCCCATAAAACCGTCCGGCGGCGTTCGGCGCTTTCCAAGCGCGGCGGAATGCTTGGCGCGATCCTGGTCATTGTGCTGATCGCGGCGGTCATCTATGCTTTCAGCCAGAATAAATCCGCACAAACCTTGCCGGTGGAGATCAGCGCACAGCAGGCTTACGAGTATTACCAGAGCGGCGATTATTTCTTCCTCGATGTTCGCGAGCAGGAGGAATGGGATACGTTCCATATCCCGGGAGCGACTCTCATCCCGCTCGGTCAACTCGCGGACCGTTTGGCCGAAGTGCCCACCGACAAGCCGATCATTGTTGTCTGTCGTTCGGGAAACCGCAGCCAGCAAGGCCGCGATATCTTGCTTAATGCCGGTTACACCAACGTGACCAGCATGGCGGGCGGTTCCACCGCATGGAGCAATCTGGGCTATCCCATTGACGGCACAAGACCGTAGAGCGCCAGGTTCATGTTGTTGGCTGTGTGCCTGCAACCGCACTTTTTCTTTTCCCGTACCTTAAGTGAGTAACAAAAGGAAATGGAGGAAAGTATGAGTTCAGCCATTCGTGATTTGGTTTCGATGCGCGATGTGGAAAGCCTGGTGGAGATCCTGAGCGACAGTGATGATTGGATGGATCAGATCGATGCGGCCGAAGGATTGGTGCGCCTGGGTGACCGGCGCGGGCTGGATTACCTGTTGATCGCCCGTCAGAGTGACATTGATGATATCGGGCATGTGGCGCAAGAAGTTCTGTCTGACCCCGAAATTATCCGTATGCGCGCACAGATCGAAGCCGAGATCCGTTTTTCCAGCAAGAAACTAGTGGAAGAAGCGCGAGTTCGCCTTGATGCGGGCAAGAAGGTTTTCCTGCACAAGGCCATTTATGTCTCTGCTG
>CAZRCR010000101.1:0-6401 GCA_964598615.1 uncultured Anaerolinea sp. | reverse complement strand
GCCATCCAACTTCAGAGCATCCGACAGTGTATGGATTGGGGATAGATATATTGCCGAAATATATTGCGAGGATTTATACGAACACCTTACACCAGGAGGGTGGGGAATTTTGACTGCGGCCGATTATTTTGATAATGGAAAGTGCAAAGAAACCCTTCAAACAAAATTTGGAAAAGACAACGTAATACAGGAAGACCGCGTAATTCTATACCCATGCCATCCGAAGCCGCCAATTCACCAAGCCTATGAATTTAAAAATCGGCTCCAAATTAAGAAGGATTTTAATTATGAATTTGAAAAGTGCTTTTTAGGAGGCGAAGAATTCTTGGCTTTCAAGATGAGACACTACCTGGCACATCGAGTAAAATAATTCAGTGATGGATGTAACGAAAGGACCGGCAATGTAACCGGTCTTTTCGTTTTAGTCGATCTGTTTCTTCCAAGATATTCATGTAACACATGCAACAAGATGTCTTATGAATTCTGATTGACGATTCTCAAGTTACGTTTTACGATTGACCTGTGATCCCCATCCAACTCAAACTCTCCGGCTTTCTCTCCTACCGCGACCCGGTCGACGTGGACTTCACCAGCTTCGACCTGGCGTGCATCTCCGGCCATAACGGAGCCGGGAAATCGTCCCTGCTGGATGTCATGACCTGGGCACTCTTCGGACAGGCGCGCAAGCGCGACGAATCGGTCGTGAACCTGCAATCGGCTTCCGCCAAAGTGGAATTCACCTTCGCCTATGAGACCAACACCTATCGCGTGATCCGCGTTCTGCCACGCGGCAAGACAAGCCTGCTGGAATTCCAGATTTTGGACGATGGCACCTGGCGTCCGCTCACGGAACATACCAACCGCGAGACGCAGGCACGCATCGAACAGGTCCTGCGCTTGGACTATGATACCTTCACGAATGTATCCTTCTTCCTGCAGGGCCGCGCCGACCAGTTCGCCACACAGCCGCCCGCCCGCCGCAAGGAGATCCTCGGCAGCATCCTCGGTCTGGAAACCTGGGAGACCTACAGGGACCGCGCCGCCGAACGCCGCAAGTCCATCGAGGGCAAACTCGCCATCGTGGATGGACGTGTGTCCGAGATCGACGCCGAACTGGATGAAGAGGAACCGCGCAAGCAGCGGCTGAAAGACCTGGAAGCACAGTTGAAGCAGGTTAGTGGACTGCGCAAAACGCAGGAGACCGCCCTGGATGGCCTGCGCAAAGCAGCCGCTTCGCAGGTCGCAGCCGACAAAGCCCGGCTGGAAGAGGAACTGCGTGGCCTGAAAGAGCAGGAGCAGGTCGTCCGCACACAGGAAAAGTCGCTGGCAGAATTGACCACCCAGATCGAAACGGCGAAGAAATCCCTGGCCGAAGCCGAAGCGACGCTTGCCGAACGGACCGACGCGGAGGAAGCCCGCAGCGCGGCCCGTGAACAGTTTGCCGAGTTGAAAGCGGCCAACGAGTCGCTCAAAACCGAGATGGACAAACTCAAGCTCCATATCGACCAGCTCGAAGCAGCCGAGGGGGCGGTCTGTCCCTTCTGCGGACAGGCGCTAACCGCTGAACACCGCAAATCCATGCTGGAGCAATTGCGCGGTGAAGGCAAGGACATGGGCGACCGCTTCCGCACCAACAAGTCGAGGCTGGAGGAGCTGTCGAAACAGATCGCCGACTCGCAGGTCCAGGCGGCGAAGTTCGAGGGCGCCGAGCGCAAGCGGCTGGCAGCTTCCAATTCCGTCAGCCAGTGGACCGAGCGGGTGGAGTCCATCCGGGGCACGGTCCAAGCCTGGGATGCGGGAGGGGCAAAACGTCTGGCGGAGTTGGAAGCAACACTGGCCAGCGAGGAATATACCCGTGAAACCCGCAAACCGATCGCCAACCTGGAGGAAATGGAACACGCCCTGTTCGAGTTGCAGGAACAGGAGAACCGTTTGAATCAGGAAGTGGGCGCGGCGCGTCAAAAGGTGAACGTGCTCGATGACCTGCGCAAACGCAAAAAGAACTACGAAGCCGAACGCGGCGAACTGGGCATCCAGATCGGGCGTTACAAAACGCTGGAACGCGCCTTCGGCAAGGATGGCGTTCCGGCGCTGTTGATCGAGCAGGCGCTGCCGGAGATCGAGATGAAGGCCAATGAGATCCTGGGCCGCCTGAGCGACGACACCATGCACATCCATTTCGAGACCCAGGCCAAATACAAGGACGAGAAGCGCAAAGACCTGCGCGAGACGCTCGAGATCCAAGTCAGCGACGGAGCCGGACTGCGGGACTACGAGATGTTCTCCGGCGGCGAAGCCTTCCGGGTCAACTTCGCCATCCGGCTGGCGCTCTCGGAGGTGCTGGCCGGGCGCAAGGGGGCGCGCCTGCAAATGCTGGTCATCGACGAAGGTTTCGGCTCACAGGATGCCCTCGGCCGCCAGCGGCTCATCCAGGCCATCAATGCGGTCAAAGCAGATTTCGCCAAGATTTTGGTGATTACGCATTTGGATGAGTTAAAAGATGCTTTTCCAACCAGAATTGAAGTAGAAAAAACAGAGAATGGATCTATTGTTAAAGTTTTATAAAGCACAAGGAGGAAAGTAATGTTAATAACTTCTGAAGAGTTTATCAAACAAGCAAAACAAAAAGGTATCTCTTCTTTACAATTAGCCTATCTTATTAGAGTAAAAGTGATATCGACACCGCTACAAATAAAAAAGAACTCTGGGGTTACCGAACTCTTGTTTGATGAAATTCAAATTGTTGAGTTAAATAAAGTTTTGTCTGAACAAATAAATAAATCACCAAGCACTATTATTAAACAACGTTTTAACCAAGGAATAGTATCATTGCTTGAACAGGCCAGAGGGATGTCGCCAAAAGTTGAAAATATATTTGCATATGAAAAAGGTCAGGATGAACACAAGGCTCTAAATCAGTACAGATTTAATATCAATGATATAGAGAACTGGCTTAATGCATTCGGAAAAAACGTTGATAATAACAAGATATCCCTGCTCACAAAGTTAAAACAGCGATTGCCACGATTACACTATCCATGGGGAATTAAGTTTAGTTTGAATGACATGATTAGACTCAATGGATTAATTATCAATCTGTCAAACCAAATTAACGAATACTTTTTCTTCAGAGTAAGGCAAATAGACGAAAAGAAGCCAAAGGATCTTTGTCTTAGAGAATATGCAAAGTCTTTCAACAAAATCAATTGGGGAATGCTCGAATCTGAGATTGAACTCATCTATAAATTCATAGAGCATGAGCAATTTTTAGAAAGTTGGCCCCTAAAAAAATCGCTTGCTTTTATTCAGTCTATTGAAATTGAATACCAAACCACCATTAAAGTTGCTGAGCAATACCGTCAGCATATTGACCCTAACAACACAATTGCGAATCACATAGCATATATTCACCTAAGGCAATTCATATTTGACCCTGCAATCAAAAGAACACAAGAAAAGACTGAAAAACGGCAAAAAGAAATAGAGACTGCAACAAAAAAGATGCTTGAAAAGGCTCTCACATCTCTCCTGCCTATCACATAATTTTATAGCTAGCGCGGCCGCACTCTACGGGAAGACCCGGCTCCCTACGAAGTCAATATCGAATAGAATGCCACCTTTTACGTTTTTTGTTTTACGTTTTATCCTGATAGCCCCTGATAGTCTCCTCGGTTAGAATCCAAATACCAACCATCTGCAAGAGAAAGGTTTTCTATGCGACAAGTCGCCATACTCGGCATCGGCCAGACCAAGATCGACGAACAGTGGAATCTCTCCATCCGCCAGATCGCCGCGCAGGCTGTGCGTGCCGCCCTGAAAGACGCCAACCGTGAAAGTGTGGACGGTCTGTTCGTGGGCAACATGATGTCGGGCATCCTCGACCTGCAGAACAACCTCGCCCCGCTCGTGGCGGACTTCGCCGGGCTGAAGGGCGTGGACGCGGTCAAAGTGGATGCCGCCTGTGGGTCCGGTGGAGCCGCCCTGCGCGCCGGGCTAATGGCCGTGGCCTCCGGCGAACTGGAGTCCGCACTCGTGGTGGGCGTCGAAAAGATGACCGACCGCCACCCGCACGAGACCACCGCCGCCCTGGCCACCGCTGCCGACGCCGATTATGAAGTCGAGATGGGTGTCTCTTTTGTTGGTCTGAACGCGCTCATCATGCGCCGCTACATGCACGAGTACGGCTGGAAGCACGCCGACTTCGCCCCGTTCGCCATCAACGCCCACGCCAACGCCCTGAACAACAAATTCGCCCGCCTGCACCACAAGATCACGGTCGATGACTTCGAAAAATCGGCCATGATCGCCACCCCGATCAACCTGCTGGACGCTTCGCCCATCGGCGATGGCGCCGCGGCGTTGTATATTGTTCCTGCCGAAACCATCCGGGGCGGGACCCGCATCCTGATCGCCGGTTCTGCATCGGCCACCGACACGATCGCCATCCACGACCGCTCCGAGGCCCTGTTCTTGAGCGCAGCCTACAAATCGGCGCAGGAGGCCTACAAGCAGGCCGGGGTCGGCCCGCAGGATATCGATGTGTTCGAACTGCACGACGCCTTCACCATCATGTCCGCCCTTTCGCTGGAAGCCTGCGGTTTCGCCGAACGCGGCAAGGGTATCCAGCTTGGCCTGGATGGCGACATCCTCCCCACCGGACGCATCCCCGTCTGCACGCGCGGCGGCCTGAAAGCCCGCGGACACCCGGTCGGAGCGACGGGTGTCTACCAGATCGTCGAAGTGGCCCAACAACTGCGCGGCGAGTGCGGCTCCACTCAGGTGGCCGACGCCCGCATCGGCATGGCCCAGAACATCGGCGGCTCCGGCGCCACCATCGTCACGCACATCTTGAAGAAAGAATAACCCCGCACTGTGGGGCATCCCCAAAAGATCGGGCGGGTCTTATCAGACCCGCCCGTTTCTATATTATTTCGCCTTCCGCTCGTTCCAGGAACTGCCCATCCCCCGCCTTGCCCAGCCAGCGTTCCCCATCCACGATCAGTTTGCCACGCAGGAAAACCTTCTCGGGATAACCGGTCAACTCCCAGCCTTCGTACAGGTTGTAATCCGTACGCTGGTGTGACTGCGCCACACCATACTTGACCTGCTTCTCCGGGTCCCAGAGTACCAGGTCCGCGTCCGCACGGGGGACGAGCGCCCCCTTACGCGGGTACAGGCCGAAGATCTTCGCCGGATTGGTGGACGTCAGCGCCACGAACTGGTTCGCCGTCAGCCTGCCGGACCGGACTCCGGTGGACCAAAGAACCGGTAACCGGTCCTGTATCCCGGGCAGACCATTGGGGATCTTGGTGAAATCGTCGCGGCCCAATTCCTTGCCGGGGATGGCGATCGGCTTGCCTTCGTACAGGATCGGCCTGGTGCCATCGTAGAAGAACGGACAGTGGTCCGTGCCAATGGTCTGGATCGTGCCATCGGCCACGCCTTCCCACAGGCGGGCATTGTCAGCCGCAGTGCGCATGGGCGGCGAACAGATCCATTTGGCCCCGTCCGGGCGGCGCAGGTCGTCTTCGGTGAAGAACATATACTGCGGACAGGTCTCCCCCATCACCTTCAGACCGCGCTCACGCGCATACTGGAGCATATCCACTTCCCCGGCCGCGTTCATGTGGACGAGGTACAGCGGCGCGTCCGCTGTGGCAGACAGGGCAAACGCCCGCAGGGCGGACTCGACCGCGCCCCAGGCCGGACGGGTTTTGGCATGCCATTCGGGGGTCCGGTGACCGGCCGCCAGGGCTTCAGTCACCAGCAGGTCGATCACGTCGCCGTTCTCAGCGTGGAGCATGATCATCATCCCGTTGTCACGGGCAATGCGCAGGGCTTTGAAGATACTGCCGTCGTCAATGCGAAGGCGTCCGTTATAGGCGGTAAAAGTTTTCAGAGTGGTGATGCCCATTTCGCGCAGGGATGAGAACTCGGCCGCGATCTTCTCATCGAAGCGGGTCAGGTTCATGTGGGCAGAATAGTCCACAGCCGCTTTCTCTGCCTTTTTGTGCCAGGCATCGACAGATTCGCGGAAGGTGGGGAAATCGAATGAAACAAAATCAATAACCGTAGTCGTTCCCCCGAACGCGGCGGCCTTGGTGCCGGTGTAATGGTCGTCCGAGGAGACCGTGCCGAACATGGGCAGGTCGAGGTGCACATGCGGGTCCACGCCGCCGGGGAGGAGAAGTTTCCCTGTGGCATCCAAAATCTCGTGCCCCGGCGCGTCCAGGTTCTCACCAATGCGGGCGATCTTTCCGTTCTCGATGAGCAGGTCGGCCGAGAAGGATTTTTCGGCGGTAATGAGGGTGGCATTTTTAATAAGCATGGATGTTCCTGAAGTATCTAAAGTTTCTGAGGAATTAAGGTTCCGGACGGATTTTACTCTCGATGGATGCTTT
>CAZRCR010000100.1:0-6410 GCA_964598615.1 uncultured Anaerolinea sp. | reverse complement strand
GGCAGACGTTCCCGCATCCACGCTCGATCCCAATGATCTGCTCGATTTGGTTGCCCTCGGTACCGTCGCAGACCTGGCCCCGTTGGCTGGGGAGAACCGTGTCCTGGTCCGCAATGGATTGAAGCAGATGCGCCAGACCAAACGCCAGGGATTGTTCTCGCTGGCTTCCGTATCAGACGTATCCCTGTCCCAGATTACTGCCACCACGATCGGCTTCATGCTGGGGCCGCGCCTGAACGCGGCCGGCCGGCTCGAATCGGCCCTGGCATCTTATGACCTGTTGACCACCACGGACGTGTTCCAGGCGGGTCAACTGGCCCAGCAGCTCAATACCCAGAATCGCCAGCGGCAGGATCTGACCCGCAAAATCCAGGCGGAAGCCGAGGCTTTGACCTTGGCCGATGATCCCGAAGCCCCGGTGTTGTTCGCGGTTCACCCGGAGTTCAATTCGGGCGTGGTGGGACTGGCGGCGGCCCGGCTCGTGGAGATCTACTACCGCCCGGCAATTGTCGGGCAGCAGGGGGAGGAAACCACGCGCTGCTCGTGCCGGAGCATCCCCGAATTCCACATCACCAACGCCCTCGACCAGTGCGCCGATCTGCTCATTCGTCATGGCGGGCATGCTGCGGCGGCCGGACTGACCGTTCGCAACGAGAATCTGGACGCGCTCAAGGGACGCTTGAAGGCCCTGGCGCATGAACAGTTTGCCGGCCTCGATCTGCGTCCAACGTTGTCGGCCGATCTCGAGGTCCCGCTCAGCGCGCTCAAGTTCGACCTGCTCAAGCATTTGGAATATTTCCAGCCCACCGGCTATGGAAATCCCGAAGCAACCTTCGTTACGCGCGGTGTGCAGGTCAAAGCATCCCGTACGGTCGGGGCGGAAGCTAAGCATCTCAAGTTGACCCTGACCGATGGGAATTTGACCTTCGATGCCATCGGTTTCCGGCTGGGACATCTTCTGGAGAATTTGCCTGCGCGAGTGGACGTGTTGTATACGTTCGAGGTCAATGAGTTCAATGGTCGTACCAGCCTGCAACTCAACTTGAAGGATGTAAAGATGGCAGGACTTCCGGATTAAGAATGTAACTAAAATCAGCAGGAAAGAGAGTAGGACTAAAGAATTGATGCAGATTTTTATAAATTGGGTACAATCAATTTGTACACTACATCACAATACCAGAGGTGAAAGTAATGAACAAGATGCGTATCTTCGGGATATTTTTATTGATTTCAATTAGTCTTCAAGCTTGCGGTTCGCTGCCGGTTTCTAATACACAGCCTGCAACTGTTTTACCTGTGCAAACGGAAGAGCCAGTGGTAACTGTTCCATCGGCTACGCCGGAAGTGACAGTTGCTCCCACCAGCGCGGAGCCGACAGCTATTCAACATCTTGTCCAGCCGGATGCGCCTACATACATTGATACTCAGTCAATTAGAGATTGTGTCATGGAGGCCGCGTTTGCCCCGGGGCAGGAAGTAATTGTGCCTCAGTCTTGTGATTTCTGGGATATCGATTTTGTCGAGCGTCCTTTTTCCAGCGACAAATTGAATTATTATCCTTATCTTGATGTTTTGTACGCCAAGTTTGGTGCAAACAAGGATTGGATATTTGCTCGTATCGATCTGATTAATGCCACTTTGCCGGCTGAACATGGCGATATTTATTACATGATCGAATTTGACCTGGATTTCGATAATATCAGCGATGTGTTGGTGGAAGTTGAAAACCTTAAACCGATTGATGTTCTTTGGACGGTTAACAATCTTCATGCTTGGCGTTTCGAAAATGGAAGTGTTGTCTCCATCTTTGACCAGGGTGTTGGAGATGATCCCGATGCGTTATGGGTTCGAAGGTCTTCCACCGAGTTGACCACAACCATTGAGTTTGCCTTCAAACCGTCTCTGCTTGGTGGAGATACCACCTTTGCTTGGTGGGTTTGGACCTATGAAGGAGAATTTGATCCCGCTCTCTTCATTCCTTTGGATCTGATGCCAGATGGCTATCTTATTGATAATACCTGTGCCATGGGGTTCAATGGAAATGCGATTAATCTCCTAAACACTTGTCGCGACTTCAATCAATGAGTTTTTTGCCACAACGACTGGCTCCCTGTAAGGGGAGCCAGTCGTTGTTTTGGGGAAACTTTATTTCTTTTTGCTTGGATTGATATCAATCTACAAACCGATATTTGATAAGTGCCCAGATGGCTTCGAAGGCATCCTTTAGCTTGATCTTTTTCCCCTCCGAGTAATCCCGCGGGTTGAAGGAGATCGGTACCTCGAAGATACGTACTTTGCGTTTGAGAACCTTGGCGGTGAACTCCGGTTCGAAGTCGAAGCGGTTGGCGCGCAACTGGATTCCCTCCAGCACTTCGCGCCGGAAGACCTTGTATCCGGTTTCCATGTCGGTCAGAATGGTATCGTAGAGGATGTTGGTGGCAAAAGTAAGCAGTTTGTTGGCCAGCATGTGCCAGTACATGGTGGCGCGGCGCGGGCCGCCCAGGAACCGCGACCCATATACCACGTCTGCCTTATTCTCCTCGATGGGTTTGAGCAGGGCCGGGTAATCGCGCGGATCGTATTCCAGGTCGGCATCCTGGATCAGAACTACGTCACCGGTGACAGCTTTGATCCCGGTCCGTACGGCAGCGCCCTTGCCTTGATTCTTTTCATGCAAGATGACCCGGATGCCATCTTTGCCGTCCATGGTAGCCAGCAGGTCGCGTGTCCCGTCGGTCGAACCGTCGTCCACCAGCAGGATTTCGTCTGCCCTGCCGGTCGAATGTACTTGCGCCAGGATCGTTTCCAGGGTTTTGACTTCGTTGAAGATGGGGATGATGACGGAAAGTTTCATGGGGCGGATTATAAACCAAATGTAATCCTATTCTTAAATCCTGCGTGCTATAATCGACATGTATCCTTGTCACGGGAGACTGCCAATGACCGCTGTACCCAAGCCTGCTCAAACTGCTCCGTTCTATCCCCCGCCGATCACAAAACTGGAAGATACCGGTCTTTCGCTGCTTTGGCTTCAAGATCTGACCCTGAAGATCTTCTACTATCAGGGTTATTTGTCCGGATTCAAGGTGGCAGAGGAGATCGCTCTGCCGTTTGCCGGGATTGTCGACCAGATCCTCGAAACGCTCAAGCGGGAAAAGTTGATCGAAGTCCGATCTTCGCAGATGGGATTGGGCGAAGGCTCATACCAGTACGCCATCACTACTGCCGGGATGATACGCGCCCGCGAAGCGCTGGAACGCAGTCAGTATGCCGGCCCCGCTCCTGTGCCGATCGATATCTACAACGAGTCCATCCGCCGCCAGAGCCGCGGAAAAGTACCCGTCACCAGTCGCAATATGCGCCAGGTCCTCTCGCAAATGGTGCTTTCGGAAACCACGTTCCAGCGGCTTGGCCCGGCGCTGAACTCAGGCACATCCATCTTCCTCTATGGCCCTCCCGGCAATGGCAAGACGAGCGTGGCCAAAGCGTTTGGTAACATGGTGCTGACCCAGACCATGTACATCCCGTATGCCCTTTACCTCGATGGGCAGATCGTCAAGCTGTATGACTCGGTCAATCACCAACTCGCTCCCGAGGCCGACACTACGTCCACCGGCACCGGCAGCCTGCGCTCCGGCGGGCGGCGTGACCCGCGCTGGGTGAAGATCCGTCGTCCATTCATTATGGTCGGCGGCGAATTGACCCTTGAGGGCCTCGATCTTGTCTTCGATGATACCCACAAGTTTTACGAAGCTCCGTTCCAGGTCAAGGCCAATGGGGGCATCCTGCTCATCGATGACTTCGGCAGGCAGCAGGTCCGCCCGCGTGACCTGCTCAATCGCTGGATTGTCCCGCTCGAAAACCGCGTCGACTACCTGACTCTCCATACAGGCCGTAAGGTCGAGGTTCCCTTCGATGTGCTGGTGGTCTTTTCCACCAACCTGCCGCCCCGCGATCTGGTGGACGAAGCTTTCCTGCGCCGCCTGCGCCACAAGATCGAGATCGGCGACCCGTCCTATGAGGAGTATCGCGAGATCTTCAAACGTGTTTCGCAGGCCAAAGGTGTGCCCTACAATGACCAGGGCCTGGCCTATCTGCTCCAGGAATATTACATCAAGCGCAACCGCAAGCTGCGCGCATCTCATCCTCGCGACCTGTGCGATCAGATCCTTGACATTGCCCGCTACCAATCCACCGAGCCGGTGATGACCAAGGAAATGATCGACCGTGCCGCTCAGGCTTATTTTGTGGATATCTAAACATGTGGCCCAACCTTCCCGCCCCCATCGTCATCGCCCATCGCGGCGACAATGTCCATGCCCCTGAGAATACCCTTTCGGCTTTCAAGATGGCTGCCGATAAAGGCGCTGATGCCATCGAGTTTGATGCCAAATTGACCTATGACGGCCATGTCATCATCATTCACGACCAGACCGTGGATCGCACCACGAACGGACACGGCGAAGTAAAGAAGATGTCCTTCGCCGCCTTGCGGGACCTGGATGCTGGAACCCAGTTCCCCGGGCAGTTCCCCGGCGAAAAGCTTCCCACGCTCGAGGAAATCTTCGAGACGGTCGGCAAGCGGCTGTATATCAACGTGGAGTTGACCAACTATGCCACACCGTTCGACAACCTGGTTTCCGAAGTGGCGAAGATTGTCAAGAAATTCGGGCTTCAGGAGCGAATTCTGTTTTCATCTTTCTTCCCGCATAACCTGGTGAAAGCCAGGAAACTTCTCCCGGAAGTGCCCTGCGGGCTGTTGACCTGGTCGAACTGGATGGGGAAGTGGGGCCGCACGATTGGTTTCCGCCGGTCTACATACGCGGCACTCCATCCCTATCTCGACAATGTGGATACTGGCATGGTCAACCGCGTGCATGCTGCCGGAAAACGTATCAACGTATGGACGGTCAATGGCGAAGATAACCTGAAGCGCATGATCGGCCTTGGCGTGGACGGCATTTTCACGGATGACCCGGGTCTGGCGTTGAAGTTGTTAGGAAGGACATCGTGATCCCGTCCGAATGGCTTGATCAGGCTGCCCAGAGAATTGCTCCCCACATTCGGCGTACGTTGTTCACCAACGACGCCGAATTGAATGTTTACATGAAGTGGGAGAACCGTCAGGTTTCTGGTTCCTTCAAGGTGCGCGGAGCGTTGAACAAGGTGCTTGCTCTGGAACCCTGGGAGCGCCGGGCCGGGCTTGTGACGGCCTCTGCCGGGAATCATGGGCAAGGTGTGGCCCTGGCCGCCCAGGTGACAGGTTCCTCGGCCACGGTCTTCGCCTCTGAGCATGCTGTCCATGCCAAAGTGGAAGCCATGCGCACGCTGGGGGCATGGGTCATGCCGGTGGCGGGCGGCTATGAATTGGCCGAAAAGACTGCCATTGCCTATGCTGCCGAACATAAAATGACCTGGGTCTCGGCGTACAATGACGCCCAGGTGATCGCCGGGCAGGGCACCATCGGCCTGGAGATGATGGACAACCTGAACTTGACCTCTGCCATGACGGTGGTCGTTCCTCTCGGGGGAGGAGGGCTGCTTTCTGGGATCGGCGCGGCGCTCGAACGGTCCGCCAAACGCCCGCGACTGGTGGGTGTCAGCCCTGAGGCATCCCCGTTCATGCATGCCCTGTATACCCGCGGCACGCAGGAGAATGTTCCCGATCTGCCCACCCTGGCTGATGGCCTCACCGGCGCGGTGGAAGACGGTTCGCTGACCATTCCCATGGTCAAGAAATATGCTGACGATATCCTGCTTGTCTCTGAAGACGAAATCGCACGCGCCATTGCTTTTGCCTGGCACCGCTACGGTGAAAAGTTGGAAGGCTCTGGTGCGGTGGGATTGGCGGCCATCCTGTCAGGTAAAATAAGACCCCCGGCAGTGCTTGTCCTTTCGGGTGGCAACATCCAGCCCGAAGTCCATTACGAACTTTGCCGGCGCTATCAGGAAAAATGACCCTGCGACGTTTTCTTTCCGTGTTCCTGCTTTGCACGCTGGTGTTATCCCTGCACCCGGCGAACGTTGGCGCGTCTGTGGCTGCCACGGATACCGCCTCTGCCGATGCACGCCAGATGCTGACCCAGATGACCCCGGAAGAGCGCGTTGGGCAATTGTTCCTGGTCACGTTTACCGGTTCCAGCGCTGAGAACGATTCGCAGATCTACAACCTGATCGTCAATTACCATGTTGGCGGGGTTGTACTGCGCTCTGACAATGATAACTTCGTGGCTGCTCCCGATACGATCCCGGCTGCTTACCAGCTTGTTTCCCGCTTGCAGAACATCGAATGGGAGAATTCGTCGGCATCCAATCCTGAGATCACCACGAATTACATTCCCTTGTTCGTTGGACTTTCCCCGGATGGACAGTCACCCAACGACCAGATACTCTCCGGTCTCACGCCCCTG
>CAZRCR010000099.1:0-6449 GCA_964598615.1 uncultured Anaerolinea sp. | reverse complement strand
TTTTTCGACAGTTTCAACGGTTTGCGTTACTGGCAAGTGCGGGAATTGGCGGGAAAAAGCACCAGACGCCGAATCCGCCGTTGGGGCTGAATCTCTGAAAGTGTGGGCAAAGCCCGCACTTGTCCAGTGCACGCGGTGTTCGGCGGCGCGCCGACGAGACACACGCCCTTTATTGATACTCGCCTATTTTTTTGCAGAGACTTAGCAGCCGACTATATTCTTTTCTAAGACCTTCTACTTCAACAGGATTTACAACTATTCTCTCTCGTTGGTATTTTTGCTCAGATTTTTCATGAACCAGTGCGATTCGGTCATCTATTAGTGTGCATTCTTGGAACGAATCCAAACGCTTTGGGTTTGCAAGGAAAACTTTAATCCCTGCTCTTTCTTGTTCAAGTATTGTTGATAGATGAGTTTTTATGTCATCGTCATTCAATGCAAAAATTCTAATGACTTCGATATTCCGCGCAACGGCTTGCTGATTTTCTCGGAAATATCGTTGTCCATAATTAGTATTCCAAAGATCCATTGAGCCTGAATGAATCGTTTTAATAGATTTTTCGGCTTTTCCAAAGGCTTCAAAACCATATTCGTATTTAGTTTGCGCGGGAACTGAGACGGCTCCTTGAGCCAATTCCCTGAAAAAATCTCTGCACTGTGGTAACGGTAGTTCATTAATCGCAAGATTTGCTATCTGCTCATAATGTTCAAATTTCCATTTTTTCATTTCTTGATAATCATGTTTTATTTCCGCGCTGATTGAATCAATCAGGATTTCAATATCTGAACTCGGCTTATTCTCGTTTTTAGTCGCCGGAGGCTTAACTTTCTCTGGCTTTGTACCAATTTTAGGAGGCCAAAAAGAGATTTCTCTGCCTTGATAAAAGGCGACGCTATAGGTTGCAACTAATGCGCCTACTAGAACAGCAAAGGATATGACAAAAATTGTTGTAGCGATTGGATTGTTTGAAAGCCAAGTAAAAAACTCACTCATAATATCTATCCTGATTCTATAATTTGAGAACTAGCCGCCGAACTAGTGTTTAAGCGGATCGTATAACAGCTTATGGGCGGATCGTATAAAACCCCAAATGGCGTTTTATACGGCAGTGGATTAAAAAAACGATCATTCCTTTTGATAATCTGTGGGGCAAATCTTTGTTTGCTTAGCAACTATATCAACAACTTCCCATCCACTATACAACAAAAGAAAATCGAAGTCAACGAAATGTGTTTAAAAAGCCTCCGGTCATGCCGGAGGCCCATTCACTTTTCACGAATTACGCCCTACGCTCTCCCCAGGATGGCTTCCATCTTCGCCACACCCTCGTTCATCGTGTCGCCCAGGTACAGGCCGGGTACCACACTTTGCAATTCTGGCCGGATAACGAACGCCCGTCCGCCAAAAGCGACCACGGGCTGGCCGCCCAATTGCGGAATCCACTTCGGCCAGTCGGCCAGCATACGGGCGGCTTCGTCGCGCATGGCCACCAGTACAATGACAGGCGGGCGGATGTCTTTGATGAAGTTGGCCAGATCGTGGAAGGGCACGTTCTGACCGAGATAGGCCACCGGCCAGCCGCGGCGGCGCAGGAGCACGCCCAGCATGAGCAGGCTGCCCTCGTGCCACTCGCCCGGTCCGCAGGCCAGAACGATGGGATTGCCGGGTTTGGGGGTGGGGCCTGTCACCATCCACATCAGCAGGCGGTGGCGCAGATAGTTGCTTGCCAGGTGCTCGGTGGCCACGGTGATCTTTCCATGCTCCCAGGCATCGCCGATCTGCGCCAGGGCCGGACCGATCACGTCCAGGGTCAGGTCTTCGGGGGAGTAGAAGGCCAGCATTTCGCCCATCAACCGGTCGGCGGTGGCCAGGTCGTGGTGGGTGAGCGCTTCGAGCAGGCCGTCGCGCAGCGATGCCGCGGCAGGATTCTGCCCGGGCTGGGCACCCGTTTCCGAAGCGGCAGGCAGGAACAGGCGTCCGTCCGCTTCGAGGGAGCGCGCCGCGGCGATGGCGCGGCTGACTGCCAGCCCTGAGTCCACCTGCGATTTGACCCAGCGCAGGCGGGCGATATCCTTTTCGGAGTACAGGCGGTGCCCGCCGGTCGTCCGTGCCGCCTGCGGGAAGCCGTAACGCCGTTCCCAGGCGTGCAGGGTGGGGATGGGCACACCGGTCACGCGCGTGACCACGCCGATATTGTAGAGGGGATCTTCTGTCATCTTTTACCAACCATTAACCGTAAATAGAGATGAAATACCTGATACTAACGGATGATAGTTTACCCTTATGTATAGGTTTTGTCAAGGAAATACTATTAAAATCTATGCAAAACCTTGACAAACAGGTCACAAAACCCTATAATACGGTTAATTCAGATAGAGATAGGAGAAATATATGGACACCATCGTTATTGGGGCCGGGATTGGCGGGATCGCCACTGCCGCCCGTCTTGCAAGAGCTGGACACAAAGTCACTGTTTTCGAGAAGGCCAACACCCCCGGCGGGCGCACCGCCGTCATCCAGCGGGACGGGTACCGCTTCGACACCGGCCCGACCCTGTTCCTGATGCCGGAAGTTTTCGCCGAGACGTACGCCGCGCTGGGCGAACGGATGGAGGACCACCTGGAACTCGTCCGTCTCGACCCGACCTACCGTGCCCACTTCAGCGATAACTCGACCCTCGACCTGAGCGCCGAAATGCCCAAAATGCGCGCCCAGCTGGATGCCATCGAACCCGGTTCGTTCGGGCGTTTCCTGAAGTTCATGGCCGAAGGGTACAAACACTACAACCTGTCGCTCGAGAAGTTCGTCGGGCGCAATTTCTATTCGTACCTGCAATACTTCGACCTGAAGAACATCCCGCTCCTGTTCCAGATGAAGGCACTCGTCAAGCATGCGGCCAACACCGCCACCTACTTCAAGGACCCGCGCTTGCAGGCGGCTTTCTCTTTCCAGAACATGTACCTGGGACTCAGCCCCTTCGATGCCCCGGCCACGTTCTCGCTGCTGCAATACACCGAACTGGCCGATGGCGTCTGGTTCCCGAAGGGCGGCCTCTACCGGCCGATCGAAACGCTCGAGAAGATCGCCGCCGGGTTGGGGGTCCGCTTCGAGTACGGCACGCCCGTCAGCAAGATCAACGTCTCGGGCGGACGCGCCGAAGGCGTCACCCTGGAAGACGGGACGGTCGTCAAGGCCGATGTGGTGGTTGCCAATGCCGACCTGCCCTACGTCTACGCCAACATGCTGCCCGATGACGGCACTGCCGCCAAACTCTCCCGCAAGAAGTTCACTTCCTCCGCTCTGATGTTCTACTGGGGCGTGAAGGGCGAAAGGTCGCCGGAACTGCTGCACCACAATGTCTTCCTGGCTGACAACGAGTACAAGCCGTCCTTCGACAAGATCTTCAAGGAACTGAGCCTGCCCGAGAACCCGTCGTTCTACGTCAATGCCCCGGCTCGCACCGACCCGTCCTTCGCCCCGAAGGATGGCGATGCCCTGATGGTGCTGGTCCCTGCCGGCCACCTGGATGAGAACAAATCCCAGGACTGGGTTGCCCTGCGCGACCGGGCGCGTGGCTTCGTCATCGACCGGCTGGAGAGCATCGGCGTGAAGGACCTCGGCAAGCGCATCCTGTTCGAGGAAACGATGGGGCCGCCTGAGTATCTCAAACAGCTCAACCTGGCGAAAGGTTCAGCCTTTGGCCTGAGCCACAACTTCCTGCAGGTGGGCTATCTGCGCCCGCATAACCGCCACCCGCGCTACCAGAACCTGTATTTTGCCGGGGCCAGCACGCATCCCGGTACAGGCCTGCCCATCGTCCTGCTCTCGGCCAAACTGACCACCGAGCGCATCCTGAAGGAGCAGGTGTAATCCGCCAGAAATACACATGACGAACGGAAAGAATGCTTCTCTCCGTTCGTCCCCGTTCCTCTTCCGATTTCCTTATGAAACCGCGAAGTTTCTTTATCAAGTTGATCGCCATTCTCTTTGCTGGTGCACTCTTACCGGTAGACCGGCCCTGGAGATATCCGATGACACTGCAAAGCATGCCCTGGGAATCCCGCCTGCTGACCCTGGCGCACGAAGCCCTCGAACACCTGACCGCCCCGTCCATTGCGACGATGGATACGACCCTGCTGGCGCGTGCCTATGCCGCCAGTGAGACGCTCACCCGTCAGCACAGCCGGACCTTTACCCTGGCTTCCGCGCTTCTGCCCGAACCCAAGCGACAGGCGGCGCGTGCCCTCTATGCTTTTTGCCGGGTCAGTGACGATATCGTCGACCGCAGCCTGGAAAGCGACCCGCAGCTGGAGCTTGCCACATGGCGGATGCGCTCGCTCGCGGCCCATCCCTCCGACGCCGACCTGGTGGCCGTGGCCTGGGCGGATACGCGCCTGAAGTTCGGCATCCCGGTCCGCTACGCCGAGCAGTTGCTCGACGGCGTGGCTGCCGACCTGACCAAGTCCCGCTACCAGACCTTCGACGAACTGGCCGCGTACGCTTACGGTGTGGCATCGACTGTCGGCCTGATGGCCATGCATATCATCGGTTTTTCCGGCCCCGAAGCCATTCCCTACGCGATCAAGCTGGGCGTGGCTCTGCAGGTGACCAACATCCTGCGGGATGTCGGCGAAGATTGGCGCAACGGACGTCTGTACCTGCCGCAGGAAGACCTCCGGCAGTTCGGTCTCACCGAAGCGGACGTGGCAGCTGGCAAGGTCACTCCGCAGTGGCGCAAGTTCATGCGCTTCCAGATCGACCGGGTTCGCCGCCTGTATGCCGAGTCGTTCCCCGGGATCGCCATGCTCAAGGGTGACGGCCGCTTTGCCATTGCCGCTGCTGCTGATCTGTACGAGGCCATCCTCGATGATATCGAAGCCAATGATTATGATGTGTTCTCCCGCCGCGCTCATGTCGGCGCGTGGGGCAAGATTCGCCGTCTGCCCGGCATCTGGCTCAAGACCCAGTCGCTGGACGATGTGACGGTCTGGTTCGATTAATAGGGTAGGGGCCGACCTGTGTGTCGGCCCGTGACAACGTGAAATCCGGCGGACACGCAGGTCCGCCCCTACAAGACATCAAAAGGATTTATGAACATGGAAAAAACTCACACCTCTGCTCTCGACAATCCCCGCGTGGCGCAGATCGCCCTGTGGGGTGGCATTCTCTTTTCTGCTTTGTTCGTTGCCCTGATCTGGTGGGCCGGGAAACGTCTCGACGCGGTCCAACTCCTGCCCGACCAGGGTGTGGCGTGGTACTACTGGAAATTGCCTGAACCGACCTTCTGGACGCGGCTCACCTCGTGGGGTTTCTATGCCCTGCACCAGGTCACGCTCTGGGGCTTGATCTACTACGCCCAGACGCGCGTCAAGAAATACACCACCGGCCTTCATCCGGTCAACCTGTGGGCGCTGGCGGCCAACGCTTTCTTCCTGGTCCTGCACTTTGTCCAGACCCATATCTGGTACGATGGGATTGCCCAGGATGTGTCCATCTTCTCCTCCCAGGGATCGGTCATCCTGATGCTGGTTGCCATTCTTCTGATGGAAAACCAGCGCCGCGGACTGTTCTGGGGCAAGAAGGTGCCGCTGGGCAAGCGCGTGATGTCGTTCGTGCGCAAGTACCACGGCTACGTTTTTGCCTGGGCTACGGTCTACACCTTCTGGTACCACCCAATGGTCAATACCACCGGCCACCTGATCGGTTTCTTCTACATGTTCCTATTACTCCTGCAAGGGAGCCTGTTCCTGACCCGTATCCATACCAACAAGTACTGGATGGTCGTGCAGGAAGTGACAGTTGCCATCCACGGTACGTTGGTGGCGGTCATGCAGGGCAACGGTATCTGGCCGATGTTTGCCTTCGGTTTCGCTGGAATTTTCATCCTGACCCAAATGCACGGACTGGGCTGGCGCGCCTGGGTGCGTTGGCTGGTGGCGGGTCTGTACGTGGCGGCGGCGCTGGTTATCTATTCGAGCCGCGGCTGGGTGCAACTTAACGAGATCGTCCGCATCCCAGTAATAGAATATGTGCTGGTCTTCGTGCTGGCCGGACTGGTGGCGCTCGGCATCTGGATCGCTGACCGTTTCCGCAAGCAGCCGGCTGAGGCCGTGGAATTGATTTCAGAAAAATAAAAATATGTCGTTGCGAGGAAGGTCGAGTAGGACGTAGTCCGTATCGAGACCTGACGAAGCAACCCTTCGGCAAACCAGGAGATTGCTTCGTCGGGCGGGCAAAGAGCGCCCGAACGCCCTCCTCGCAACGACGTGAATCACAGGAGAATTATGAACAAACTTGCAGGGAAAGTTGCCGTTATCACTGGAGCCAGCCGCGGTTTGGGACAGGCCATTGCCACGATCTTCGCCCTCGAAGGCGCAAAAGTGGTACTCTCGGCCCGGTCAAAGAAGGACATCGAACAGAACGTCGCAGACCTCAAAGCGGAGGGACT
>CAZRCR010000098.1:1898-6464 GCA_964598615.1 uncultured Anaerolinea sp. | reverse complement strand
GTGGGGACTTGTAACCTGGAGGTTGTAGAGTTATCTGCCATAGCACAGTAGCAACGGACTGGCCGTGGCTATACCTACATGATCTCCTGTTCCTTCTTTACACCGTGTTTGTTAATCTCTTCGATGTTTTGATCGGTGATCTTCTGGAGATCTTCCTCGCCACGTTTCAAATCATCTTCAGAAATCAGTTTTTCTTTTTCGAAATCGCGCATATCGTTGTGCACATCGCGACGCACATTGCGAACCGCCACGCGGCACTCTTCCAGCCGGTTATGTACTACCTTTACCAAGTCACGACGACGCTCCTCGGTAAGGGGCGGCAGATTAAGGCGTATCTGCTTGCCATCGTTATTGGGTGTCAAACCCAGGTCAGATGCAAGGATGGCGCGTTCCACGTTCTTGATCGAGGCGGGATCGAAGGGTTTGATGAGCAGGCTGCGGGGCTCTGGTACAGAAATGGACGCCAATTGCATAAGGGGGGTTGGCGTGCCATAGTATTCGACCGAGAGTCTTTCAACCAGCGCCGGAGTGGCGCGGCCAGTGCGGATACCGGCCAAGTCATCATCCAGATTCTGGATTGCGGCGTGCATGCGGGTTTCGGCTTCTTTCAAAAGATCTTTAATCACGTCGGCCTCCTGAAAAGTTCGAGAAATGTCTGCCTTAAGGATACCCTAAAACAGGAAAAAACGCCACTCACGCAAAGAACGAAACAGCCGTAAGCCAAAAGAAAACAGGGTTCCCAGTACTATAGACGGTGAACCCTGTCAAAACCTTGCCCGAAACTATCAAAGACTGCAAAAATCAGGCCGTAACGAGTGTACCCACCTTTTCGCCACGCAAAGCCTGTTCCAGTGCGGTAGGATCCCACAGGTTGACCACCAAGATCGGTAGCTTATTATCCATGCAAAGGGAAATGGCAGTACTGTCCATCACTTCGAGGCGACGATTGAGAACATCGATATAGCTCAATTTATCGAACTTCTTGGCATCCGGATTCTTGTGCGGATCCGAGTCGTAGACTCCGTCCACCTTTGTAGCTTTTATAAGCACATCCGCATCAACTTCAACCGCCCGAAGTGCCGCGGCCGTGTCAGTGGAGAAGAACGGGTTCCCGGTCCCGGCGCCGAAAACGACAACGCGTCCCTTCTCGAGGTGGCGGATGGCTCGCCGCCGGATGTAAGGTTCAGCGACAGCGCGCATTTCGATGGCAGACTGGACGCGGGTAAACACGTTTGCACGCTCGAGGGCATCCATCAAGGCCATAGCATTCATGACAGTGGCCAGCATACCCATGTAATCAGCCGTTGCACGGTCCATGCCACGGTCAAGCCCCTGCTTGCCGCGCCACAGGTTACCTGCCCCGATAACGATGGCCACTTCCACGCCCATTTCACGGACCTGCTTGACACGCGCTGCAATGGCCTCTGCCTGCAACGGGTCGATCCCGAATCCGTCGCTGCCAGAAAGAGACTCGCCGCTAAGTTTGAGAAGGATTCTTTTGTATTTGAGTTCTTCCATTCGCATCTCCTATGGATTGACAGAAAAAAGGCCAACCCTGCGGTTGGCCTTTGAAACTACTCTTGAGTGTTGCTCTCGCCCAGTTCCCAACGGACGAAGCGCCGGATGATGATGTTCTCACCGGTCGCTGCGACCTGTTCCATCAGGAGCTTGGAGATGGTGATCTCAGCATCGCGGATGTAGGCCTGGCGCATCAGGACAACCTCGTCCTTGAATTTCTCGAGGCGACCTTCGGCAATCTTGGGAAGAATGGCTTCGGGCTTGCCTTCTTCGCGGCCGCGAGCCAGGGCGATCTCGGTCTCGTGCTGGAGCACTTCGGCGGGAATCTCTTCTTCCTTCACGTACTTGGGGGATGCAGCAGCGACCTGCAAGGCAATCTCGTGAGCGAACTTGCGGAAACCCTCGGAGTTGGCCACGAAATCGGTCTCACAGTTGACTTCGACCATCACGCCCACGCGGCCATTGCCGTGCGAGTACAGTTCAACCGTGCCATTCAGAGCCTGACGCTCGGCGCGCTTGGCAGCCGTGGCCATGCCCTTTTCACGCAGATAATCGACAGCCTTCTGGAAATCGCCGTTGGCAGATTCTAGGGCTTTGCGGCAATCCAACACACCAGCCTTGGTGGCATCGCGCAGTTCTTTGATTTGTTCAGTCGTAATTTCCATGGTCATTCCTCAATTATTTCTCTTCGGTCCCGGCAGTTTCAGTTTCTTCACCAGACGGGGCGAGCTTGGCCAGAGTGGCTTCGCCGAGCAGTTCATCGTCTTCGAGTTCTTCATCCATGTCCATGCCGCGGGCGGGTTTGCGTTCGAGTTCAGCCGTCACAGCCGCAACTTCGGCTTTGACCTGTTCCATGGTGGCGAGTTCCTCATCCTTGCGCATGGCCTTACCTTCGAGAACAGCATCAGCCATCTTGGCAACCAACAGTTTGATAGCGCGGATGGCATCATCGTTCGAGGGAATGACATAATCGACATTGGTTGGATCGCAGTTGGTGTCAACCAGGGCAACCACGGGAATACCAAGCAGGTTGGCTTCGTGAACGGCAGCTTCTTCGCGCATCACGTCAACGACAAAGACCATATCGGGAACGCGGGTAATGGAGCGGACGCCGGAGAGGCGCAGGTTCAGGCGGTTGATCTCGCGCTGAATGAGCAGGCCTTCCTTCTTGGTCAGGCGTTCGATCTCACCAGTGCTAAACAACTTCTCCATGCGCTCCAGCTCCTGGATGCGTTGGTACATGGTCGACCAGTTGGTCAACATGCCGCCCAGCCAGCGCTCGGTCACGTAGGGCATACCGCAGCGGATGGCTTCTTCCTTCACGGTATCCTGCGCCTGGCGCTTGGTACCAACGAACAGCACCACACCACCTCCTGCGATGGTGTCGCGGATGGCCGCGTAGGCCGCGTTGATCGACTTCACCGTCTGTTGCAGGTCAATGATATGGATACCATTGCGCTCGGTGAAAATGTAGGGTTTCATGCCCGGATTCCATTTGTTGGTCCGGTGCCCGAAATGAACGCCGCTTTCCAGCAGCGCTTTCATGGAAACAACAGCCATTTTTTCTCCTTACTTACTCGTCCGTAGATCGGACTTGTGAGTTTAGCGGGTTCAAAGTCCCGCTCAGGGACGCTCGATGCCCGTCCCGGGCAGAATGTGCCTCAAAGAGGCCGCCGAAGTATACCATAAACTGGCGTAAAATAGACTCATGGACATCATCCCCCTCCCCGCCAAACTCGAAGAACATCCCGGTTTTTTCCAACTGGACCGGGAAACGGTCCTATTCACTGACAACACTAACCACCCAAACGCGGATTTCCTGCGCGCCGACTTCAGTCTCCAACTTCGCGCCCAGACCGGCAAACCGCCTGCAAAAAACTTCATCAGCCTGCGCATCAACCCGAACCTGTCCGCGCTTGGGAACGAGGGCTACCGGCTCGAGGTCCGGCCTGAGTCAGTGACAGTGGAAGCGTCCACAGGGACGGGTGTCTTCTACGGCATCCAGTCGCTGCGCCAGATAGTCACAGAGGACGGACACATCCCCTGTGCGCTTGTGGAAGACAAACCGCGCTTTGCCTGGCGCGGCTTCATGCTTGATGAAGGCCGCCACTTCCACGGCAAGGAGACCGTCCGGCTGCTGCTCGACCTGATGGCCCTTCAAAAACTGAACGTGTTCCACTGGCATCTGACCGAAGACCAGGGCTGGCGTATCGAGATCAAGAAATACCCGCGACTGACGGAAGTCGGTGCGTACCGCCCGGGAACGGTCACCGCCTTCGGCAAGAAACAGCACAACGGCCTGCCGCATGGCGGCTTTTACACACAGGATGATATCCGTGAAATCGTAGCTTACGCAGCCGAACGTCACATCACCATTGTGCCAGAGATCGAGATTCCCGGTCACTGCACCGCCGCACTGGCATCCTACCCCGAACTCTCCTGCACAGGCGGCCCGTTCGAGGTGGCCACCGGCTTCGGCATCTTCCCCGATATTTACTGCGCCGGGAAGGAAGCCACCTTCGCCTTCCTGCAAGACGTGCTGGACGAAGTGCTGGGCCTGTTCCCATCCCCCTACATCCATATCGGTGGTGACGAAGCGCCAAAAGCCCGCTGGAAGGCCTGCCCGGACTGTCAGCGGCGTATCCGCGCGGAAAACCTGGCTGATGAGCACGCCCTGCAAGGGTATTTCACCAACCGCATTATGGACTATCTCGCATCGAAGGGACGCCGCGCCATCGGCTGGAACGAGATACTCGGGCCAGGACTATCGGAGGGAGCGGTCGTGCAATACTGGGTCAGGGGGCAGAAAGAATTGGTGGAGGCCATGCGACGCGACGGGCGGAAGGTGATCATGTCCACTTACCTGGACACGTACCTCGACCATAGCCACGAACTCATGCCGTTGAGCCGCGCCTACCACTACAATCCCGTCCCCCAGGGTGGACCGGAAGCCTGCGTACTCGGCCTCGAGTTCCCCCTGTGGACAGAGTGGGTGCCCACGCGTGCCCGGTTGGACTACCAGGCTTTCCCGCGCCTGTGCGCCCTGGC
>CAZRCR010000098.1:0-1798 GCA_964598615.1 uncultured Anaerolinea sp. | reverse complement strand
CATCAAGGAGACACCCATGAGCTTCCTCAAAAAACTATTCTCCCTGCCCACGCCCTACCAGACCACGTTCCACAAATTTAATGTGAAATGTAAACGCTGCGGCGAAATCGTCCAGGGGCAGATCAACGTTTTCAACGACCCGAGCCTGGATGTGGACGATGACGGGAATTCCGCTTACATCTGCCGCAAAGTGTTGATGGGCAGCGGGCTGTGTTTCCAGCAGATCGAGGTGGTATTCAAGTTCAACGAAGACCGCCAGGTGCTCGACCGGCAGATCATCGGCGGCGATTTCGTGGAAGTCGATTAAGCAAAAAAGCGGAGACCTGAAAAGTCTCCGCTTTCGATTCAGGAGATAACAGGTCACACCCAGGTGCGGCTGCGCATCCAAACAAACATGGAGACGGGCAAAATAACAGTGATCGAAAGCATAATGATGAAGACAGGACTCCCCGTCCAGTTCACGAGATGGGCGGTTGGCTCGAAAAAGTTCATGCCAAAGAAACCGGCGATAAAAGAGATCGGCATGAACAGGGTGGTGATGATGGTGAGCGTTTTCATTACGTCATTCATGCGGTTATTGATGACCGAAAGATAAGTATCCAGCGCACCGCCCACCAGGTCGCGCATGGACTCGTTCAGGTCCTGCAAGCGCACCAGGTGATCGTACACATCCCGGAAAAAGACCCGGTCATCGGGGTCGATCACACGGTAATCGTCACGCGCCAATTTATTGAGCACTTCGCGCTGGGGGGTGATCACGCGCCGCATTGATAACAAAGCACGTTTCAGAGCAAAGATCTGTTCGAGCGTATCACGTGTGGGCTTGTTGAACACCTGATCTTCGATGTCGTCGATCTCATCGTCGATCTTGCTGACGATCGGCATGTAAGCCGCCACGATAAAGTCCACGATCTTGTAGAGCAGGTGGTCGGCACCGTTCTTGGTGTGACGCAGATCGCGCTGGCAGGCAGTCCAAACCTGGTCAAGGGCGGTAATCGGCTGATCGTGATGCGTCACAACATAATTCTTGCCCAGGAAAATATCGAGTTCATCGGTATGCAGTGAGGCGTCGGTCAACATATTATCGAAATCCAGGGAATTCAAAACAATATAAAGATAATCACCCCAGTCATCTACCTTAGGCATATGCGTCTCCTGCAAAGCATCATCCACCGCCAGGGGGTGAAACTCGAATACGTTGGTCAGGATCGGCTCACAGACCGCGTCAGGTTCACCGCAAAAATCCACCCACAGCACGCCGCTCTTGTTACGCAAAGCAGTCTGCAGTTTATCCAGCGGATAATCGACGTCCAGGGCAGAGCGGGGAGTGGAATGCAAGATACGTATCATGGGAGTCTCCAGGCAGGAAAAGTACCCCAATTCTAGCCTAAAACCCGCTTTTTGGGCATTTTTCAGGTTTTACGGGGACAAAATAAAGTGATTTTCAATAATATTAAAGTTGACTTTAAGAAAATTGAATATTAGCTATTGACATTTGAAAATTAAGTTATATAATGTCAATTAGATTGACACAGAGTTCAATCGAGGAGGCTCGCATGTTATCCATCTACCAAGCATATCAGGCGTACGAACGCCGGGCCAACCGGGGTGAGTTCGAAGAGCTCCCCGGCGACCACAAGATCGTCAAACCCTTACAGACCACCTTTTCCTATCGTCTCGGTGACCTGCTTGTCCGCGCTGGAACAAAACTGATCCAGAAAACCCAGGCTGGACATTCCTTGACCGCCGCCATGGCAGGCAGATAAACATGAAAAGTGCTCTAAGCAATTGCCCTGTC
>CAZRCR010000097.1:0-6514 GCA_964598615.1 uncultured Anaerolinea sp. | reverse complement strand
CATGGCGGTTTTTCTCCTTGTGTTTGAACCGAATTACTTGTTGGGTAGAACACTGCACTGGAGAAAAGATACCGCGGGAGGCGTTTTTTCACCTATCATTCCGCTAACAGCGGACTAATAAATTCTTATCGTTTTTGTGGGTCATTTTTAGCAGAATCAGGCCAATTTCAGGACGCGCCCCCAACATGCCGGGACAGAGTCGAGCACCAGCCTCCCATCCCGGACCGGGAAACTGTCACCGGGATCGAGCAGGTCGGTCGCCCGCTCCGCCCCGAACGGCAGGGACAGTTCCAGCCGCGCCGGGTTCCCCGACGCGTTGACCGCCACCACGACGCGTTCATCCCCGTACTGACGGGCAAAGGCGAACTGTTCGTGGTTGACATGCAACTGGGTGTAATCGCCGTAGCGCAGCGCCGGGGTGGATTGTCGCAGAGCGGCCAGCCGGGCCAGGGTCCGTGGCAGATCCGGCTGCGGTGCGGATGCGGCTGCCGTTTCCAGGTCCAGGCACGGGCGCAGGGATGTGTCGTCGTGCGGTGTCCGTTTGGCGGTCAGCCCCCACTCGCTGCCATAGTAGATCGACGGTACCCCCGGCATGGTAAACAGCAGGCAGTAGAGCGGGTACAGGTGCGCCGGGTTGACGAGCTGGCTGGCAACCCGGTTCACATCGTGGTTGTCGGCGAAGTTGTAGAGTGGCAGGCCACGGTACATGCCGTCCGCCCCGAACTGGCGTTTGAAGGCGTAGGCCACCTCGAAATAGTTTTTGTCGCTGTGGCTGGAATACAGGCCCTTATAAACCTCGTAATTCGTAACCGAGTCCAGCGTTTCGGGGTTGACCCAGCGCCGGTAATCGCCGTGCACCACCTCGCCCATCAGCCAGAAATCCGGGCGCAGGCTGTGGGTGAACGTGTGCAGTTCACGCAGGAAGCCGAGATCGAGACAGTCGGCCACATCCAGCCGCAAACCGTCGATGCCGAAGCGCTCCACCCAGGAGCGGATCGCCCCGAACAGGTGCTCACGTACCTCGGGGTTGTTCAGGTTGAGCTTGACCAGGTCGTAGTTGCCGTTCCAGCCTTCGTAGGTGAATGGGTCGCCGTAGGGGCTGCGTCCCTCGAAGCGTAGTCCCTGGAACCAGCCGCAGTAGCGGGAAGCGGGTCCGTGCTGGCGCACATCGTAAAAGGCCCAGAAATCGCGGCCCACATGGTTGAACACCCCGTCAAGAATGACCCGGATGCCGTTGTGGTGCAAATTGGCCGAGAGCTGACTGAGAGTTTCGTCCGTGCCCAGACGCCGGTCCACGTGGTAATAGTCCACCGTATCGTACCCGTGCGCCGATGATTCGAACACCGGCCCCAGGTACAGGGCGTTGACGCCCAGCGAGCGCAGGTGGGGGATCCAGTCGTTGATCTTCTCCAGCCGTGTCATTGCCGGGGAGCAGAAGTCGTTACGTGCGGGCGCACCGCAAAAGCCGAGAGGGTAGATGTGATAGAAAATGGCGTCGTACGCCCAGTGATGAGATTGGTCCATGTTTTATCCTTGTTGTTTATACCTACCGGTTGGTATATAAAAGAAGTAAAAAAAATATCACGAGAAAATGCCGTGCATGAACTGGTGTGTGGCGCTGTAAACCAGTTGGTCGTTCAGTTCAGCGTAACCGTTGAGGCCGAGAGCCGCGTAAGTGTTGATCAGGCCAAGGAACGTGGCAGCGTAAGCCTGGTGGCGGCCTTTCATGTTGCCGTGATCCTCTGATGCACGCAGGAACATGGTCTCGAGGATACCCTGCTGGCGCAGGTTCAGGCTGGCAGCCAGTTTGAAGGCCTCACTGTCCACCGGGGCGAACCACATCGAAAGCTGCAAACGATAGAGTTTTGGGTTCTGGCGGGCGAACTCGAAATAGACCTTGGCTACCTTGCGCAGGGTCATGGTGACATCGTGTTGGTAATCCGCGGCCTGCTCTACCTCGTCGAACAGCTTCTCGAAGTTTTCGGAGAGCAGGGTGCGCAGCAGTCCGCTCTTGCTGCCGAAATAATGATAGAGCGTAGGCTTCTTCAGCCCGGCCGCGTCGGCCACTTCCTGCACGCCGACCGCGTCGAAGCCGCGGGCCGCAAACAGGTCCAGGGCGCAGGCGAGGAGTTTGTCACGGTTGCTCATGGGGAGTAGTATACCGTTCGGTATAGAAAATGTCAATAAAAAAGGGCGGACAAACTGTCCGCCCGTATCGGATTAACGAACTAAATTCCTCAGCACCGTGTGCAGGATGCCGCCGTTGCGGAAGTAGTTGACCTCCACCGCTGTGTTCAGCAGCGCCTTGACCTTGAACTCGGTCACCTTGCCGTCTGGTTTGACGGCGGTAACGTTCAGGGTGCTCTGCGGGGCCATGTGGGTGCCCAGGCCCTGGATGTCGAAGGTATCGTCACCCTTTAGCCCGAGGGACTCGGCGTTCTGTCCGTCCATAAATTTGAGCGGCAGGATACCCATGCCCACCAGGTTGGAGCGATGGATGCGCTCGAACGATTCGGCGATGACGGCCTTCACGCCCTGCAACATGGGGCCCTTGGCAGCCCAGTCGCGGCTGGAGCCGGTACCGTATTCTTTGCCTGCCAGCACAATGGCAGGAATCCCGGCCTCCTTATATTTCATGGCTGCGTCGAAGATCGGCAGTTCCTGGCCATCGACCTTGGTCCAGTTGCCTTCCTTTGGGGCTACGAGCAGGTTCTTCAGGCGGATGTTGGCAAAGGTGCCGCGTGCCATGACCAGGTCATTGCCGCGCCGGGCGCCGTACTGGTTGAAGTCCTTGGGTGGGACGCCGTGCTCTTGCAGGAATTTGCCTGCCGGAGAATCGGCAGCGATATTACCTGCCGGGGAGATATGGTCGGTGGTGATGGAATCGCCAAACAGACCCAGCACGCGTGCCCCGCGGATGTCGGTGACGGACGGCAGGTCCAGGGTCAGGTTCTGGAAGTAGGGCGGGTGATGGATGTAGGTCGAGGCCTCATCCCACTGGAAAAGTTCGCCCTCGGCCACATCGATCTCCTGCCACATCTGCGGACCCTCGAATACGCTGGCGTAGCGTTCTTTGAACATGGTCACGTTCAGACTGGCGGCCACCACGTCGGCCACTTCTTGAGAGGATGGCCAGATATCTTTCAGGTAGACCGTCTGTCCGTCCGCGCCGGTGCCGAGAGGTTCGCTGTCCAGGTCAATGTCGACCGTCCCGGCCAGAGCGTAGGCCACCACCAGCGGCGGGGAGGCCAAATAATTGGCCTTGACCAGCGGGTGGACACGGCCCTCGAAGTTGCGGTTGCCCGACAGGACCGCCGCCGCCACCAGGTCGGACCCGGTCACGGCTTTGGCCACCTCGCCGGGCAGCGGTCCGCTGTTGCCGATGCAGGTGGTGCAGCCGTAGCCGACCACGTTGAAGCCCATCCGGGCCAGCGGCTCGACCAGTCCTGCCGCCTTGAGATATTCGGTCACCACGCGTGAACCGGGGGCCAGGCTGGTCTTGACGTAAGGCTTGACCTTCAGGCCGCGTTCGGCGGCCTTTTGGGCCACCAGTCCCGCCGCGACCATCACGGACGGGTTGGACGTATTCGTGCAGGAGGTAATGGCGGCGATGACCACCGCCCCGTGGTGCATTTTGACCGAGCCGCCGTTCGTACCGTAGGTCGCTTCGGCGGACAGGGCTTCGGGCTTGAGTTCGAAGCCGCGTTCCTTGACCGGGGCGGTCAGGGCGGCGCGGAAGGATTTCTCCATCTCGCTGAGCGGGACGCGGTCCTGCGGGCGTTTGGGTCCTGCCAGGGATGGCACGACAGACCCCAGGTCCAGCTCGAGTGTATCGGTAAACTCCGGGTCCGGGGTGGCCGTGTCGCGGAACAGTCCCTGGGCGCGGCAGTAAGCTTCCACCCGTTCGACGACCTCGGCGGAACGTCCGCTCAGTTGCAGGTAGTGCAGCGTCTCGGCGTCGACCGGGAAGTAGCCCATCGTAGCGCCGTACTCGGGGGCCATGTTGGCGATTGTGGCGCGGTCAGTCAGCGGCATGGCGTCCAGACCGGGGCCGAAGAATTCGACGAACTTGTCCACCACGCCCTTCTTGCGCAGCATTTGCGTGACGGTGAGCACGAGGTCGGTGGCGGTGACGCCATCCTGAAGCTTGCCATAGAGTTTGAAGCCGATCACGTCCGGCAGGAGCATGTCCATCGGCTGGCCGAGCATCACAGCCTCAGCCTCGATGCCGCCTACGCCCCAGCCCACCACGCCGAGGCCGTTGATCATGGTGGTGTGCGAGTCGGTGCCCACGAGGGTGTCTGGGAAAGCCAGGAACTCGCCCGCAGCGTCGCGGCGGGTGGCGACCACGTCTGCCAGGTATTCGAGATTGACCTGGTGGACGATGCCGGTCATGGGCGGGACAACGCGGAAGTTCTTGAAGGCTTTCTGGCCCCACTTGAGGAACTCGTAGCGTTCGCGGTTGCGTTGGAACTCGATCTCGGCGTTACGGTTGAGGGCGTCGGCGTTGGCAAAGAAATCCACCTGCACCGAGTGATCGATGACCAGGTCCACGGGCACGAGCGGGTTGATCTTCTTCGGGTCCCCGCCGAGACGGGCGACCGCGGCGCGCATGGCCGCCAGGTCCACCACAGCGGGCACGCCGGTGAAATCCTGCATGACTACGCGAGCGGGCAGGAAGGGAATACCGGGACGTCCCCCGGCCGGGGCAGGGCTCCACGCGGCGATGTTCTTCACATCCCCCGGCGTGATCTCGGTCCCGTTGCATTGACGCAAAGCCGCCTCGAGCATGATGCGGATGGAAAATGGCAGGCGGCCGAGTTGGGTCAGGCCGGCTTTTTCCAGCGCGTCGAGGCGGTAAATCGTGTATTGTTTGTTTCCAACCTTTAAAACGTCACGTGCATTAAAAAAATCTTTCATTGTTCTTTCTCCTTTGGCAGGGAGGATTACCGAATAAAAAAGACCCAAAGGCAAGCCCTTGGTTGTCCTTTTCCGTGCGTACCAATATGAATTTAGATGTGCAAGTCCTTGCGAAGCCGCGCGGTGAGCGCCTCACGTTCTTTCTCGGGCAGGAAGGATGCTTCGGCAGCGGCCACGATGCGGGTCTTAAGCACATCCAAGGACATTCCCAGGATTTCGCAGACGCGCTGGTATTCATCGGTCAGCACGATCTGCGAGATGGATGGATCATCGGTGGACAGGGTTACGTTCAGACCGCTGGAAATCATGCGCAAGATCGGGTGCTCCTCGAGCGATTTCACCACCCCGGTCTGATGGTTGCTGGTGATACATACTTCGAAGGGCGTACCGCGTTCACGGGCCATGCGGACAACTGTCGGGTCTTCCATCACGCGCACGCCGTGGCCGATGCGGTCGGCATGCACCACTTCCAGGGCTTCGCGAACATTGGCCGCCCCGGCCCATTCCCCGGCATGGACGGTCAGTTTCAAACCGGCCTGGTGGGCTTCCTTGAAAACGCCCAGGAACGGTTCCGCCGAGAATTCAGCTTCATTCCCGGCCAAGTCCATCCCAACAATGCCGCGCTGTTTCCGGTCCGCTGCCAGCCAGGCCACCTGCTCAGCCAGCTCCACGCTTTCGTGGCGGTTGACTGAGGCGATCAGCCCCACCCCGATCTTGAACTCTCGTCCTGCCTTGCAGGCGCTTTCGCAGACCCAGTCCATCACCTCGCCAAGCGGGAAGCGCTCGGCCCGGCTGAGCGCCACAGGCGTAAAGCGCAACTCCAGGTAGCGAACATTGTCGTTGGCGGCATCCTCGATGGCTTCGCGCGTCACCCGGTGGATGACATCCGGAGAGCGATAGAACATGCGCAAAGTATTGAATTTGGCCAGGAAGTTCTGGTACGTGAACGGTTCACTGCGCTGCACTTGCACGAGATGACTCAACTGCCCGGTCCCGTAGGGGACAGTGATGCCGTGGGAGCGAGCCACATCCAGCATCGTCTTCAGGCGCAGGGAGCCCTCCAGGTGGCGATGCAGTTCCACTTTCGGCAGGGAGTGATACAAACCGTTGACTTTGTCCACTTTAGTGACGGTGACGCTTCTTTTTCTGACCGGAATTCTGCGGTTGTGACTCCGGTTGGGGTTTGTTCGCGGCGTTCTCGGCCCCAGAAACTGCCGCGGCTTCCGCGGCAACGGCTGCGGTCCGCGGGCGATAGAGGAAAATGCGCCCAATCACAGCCGCGCGGATGTCGGAGAGCAGGGTTTGGAACATTTCCGAGGCTTTGCTCTTATATTGTACCAGCGGATCGCGCTGGGCATAGGCTTCCAATCCAATCGAAACGCGCAGGGCTTCCACGCGGGTCAGGTAATCCACCCACTGCTCGGTGATGGCCGACAGCAGAACCTGGCGGGCGATCTGGTTCTGGACGCGTTGACCGGCTGCCTCGACCGCGTTCGTCGGGATGGCCTCGCTCTGGCGGAGGCGTTCGTTCTCGCCAAAAGTGAGTGCCTGGGCAGCCTGGGCTCCCTGCAAATGTCCCAACACCGCGGCTTCC
>CAZRCR010000096.1:0-6561 GCA_964598615.1 uncultured Anaerolinea sp. | reverse complement strand
GCTCATCTTCTCGCGGCGGAAGCAGGGCGTGTAAGCGGTGTAGCGGATGGGAAGTTGTTTCTCGTCCAGTATCTCGTCCATGTGCAGACCGGTGATCGGCACTTCGGCGGTCGGGACCATCCACAGGTCTTCTTCGGCATCGTGGTAGAGATTCTCGGCGAACTTCGGCAGTTGACCGGCGCCGTAGAGGGTGGCAGCCTTGACCATGAATGGGGTGTACTGTTCTGTGTAGCCCTGGCGGATGTGCAGGTCGAGCATGTAGGCAATCAACGCCCGCTGGAGGCGTGCCCCTGCTCCGGTCAGCACGTAGAAGCGCGAGCCGGTGATTTTCACGCCGCGTTCGAAGTCGATGATGCCCAGCGCCGGTCCCAGGTCCCAGTGCACCTTCGGCTCGAAGTCGAACTTCGGCAGTTTGCCCACTGTGCGCAGGACGATGTTCTCGCTCTCGTCCTTGCCGTAGGGTGTGCGCTCATCGGGGAGGTTGGGGATGGTGGCAGCGATGGAACGGAGTTCCTCTTCCACGCTGGCCACTTCCTTGTCCAGGGCGGCGATCTTGTCGCCCACCGCGCGCATGGCTTCGATCTTGGCCTGGCGACTGGCGGCGTCCTTCATCTGACCGATCTCTTTCGAGACGGTATTGCGCTCGGCTTTGAGCGTCTCGGTTTCGGTCAGCAGGCCGCGGCGGCGGTCGTCGAGTTTCAGGATGGAATCCACCGGCAACGGGTCCATTTGCCGGTCCGACAGCGCCTTGCGGACCAGGTCGGGTTGTTCGCGAATGAGATTGATGTCCAACATAAAGCACCTCCGTGCAGAAAAAGAATACGCCCCCTCGGTTTGCAGGACGAGGGGGCGTCTCGTGGTGCCACCTGCTTTGGTTCTCTGCAGCGCTCTAACGGGCGTTTCCCGGCTCCCTTACGATCTCGCGATCCCTGCGGGAGCAACTTCTCTTTCGGACAGGCATAAAGCCTGCCCCTACAAGAGACCGGAGGGGATTTCGCCGCTGTTCCGCCTGCCTCACACCGGCCGGCAGGTCTCTGGACGGGGGAGCGGGTACTTGTCTCCGGGTAAGTATTTTGTTGAGAAGATTATACCAAAAATGGGTCCCGCTTCAAGCGGGACCTACGATTTGTTGTTTCCCATGAATTCTTCCGCCGTGGCGTGACCGGGCTGGCTGACGCCTTCGCGTTTGAGCACCGTGCTGACCGTCATGAACAGGATCTTGATGTCCAGCCAGAACGACCAGTGGTCCACGTACCACACGTCAAGACGGAACTTCTCTTCCCAATCGATGGCGTTGCGACCGTTCACCTGTGCCCAGCCGGTGATACCTGGCAGCACGTCATGCCGGCGCATCTGTTCGGGGGAGTAACGCTCCAGGTATTTCACCATCAGCGGACGGGGTCCCACCGCGCTCATGTCGCCGCGCAGGATATTCCAGGCTTGGGGCAGGTCGTCGAGGCTGGAAGCACGCAGGAAACGCCCGAAGCGGGTAAGACGTTCGGCATCCGGGAGCAGGTTGCCGTCGGGGCCGCGGCGGTCGGTCATGGTGCGGAACTTGTAGATCGTGAACGGCTTGCCCTTGTACCCGGCCCGTACCTGCCGGAACAGGAGCGGCCTGCCCAGGAACGCCCATACCAGCACGGGTACCACCAGATAGAACGGTGATAGCAGAAGCAGGCCGATGATCGTCCCGGTCAAATCGAATAAGCGTTTCGTTAGAGGCACTCCTCGCATACTGACATTCTACCAAAGGATTGTGGTATATTGTGGAAGGAGGCGAAAGATGAACGAACGCATCCTGATCGTAGAAGACGACCCCGCTATTCTGAAAGTGCTTCAGCGCAGCCTTTCTTATGAAGGCTACACTGTGGATATTGCCACCGATGGCCGCGCTGGCCTTAACACCGCGCGTGACCACCGCCCTGACCTTGTGATCTTGGACTGGCTCCTGCCCGGCCTCGACGGTCTGGAAGTTTGCCGCCGCCTGCGTTCGGGAGGCAGCCTGCCCATCCTGATGCTGACAGCCAAGGACACCATCGAGGACCGCGTGCAGGGACTGGATGCCGGAGCTGACGATTACCTGGTCAAGCCGTTCAATCTCGACGAGTTGACCGCCCGCATCCGCGCCCTCCTGCGCCGCACCCAGACCGAACGCAACCAGACCTACCAGTTCGCCGACCTGAAAATGGATACTGCCTCCCGTCAGGTCATGCGCGGCGAACGTCTCATCTCCCTGACCGCCAAGGAATACGAACTGCTCGAACTCTTCCTGCGCCACCCGCGCCAGGTGCTGACCCGCGAGGTCATCTTCGACCGGGTCTGGGGTTACGATTTCGGCGGCGAGAGCAACGTGCTCGAAGTCTACATTCGCTACCTGCGGCAGAAACTCGAATCGGAAAACGAACCGCGTCTCATCCACACCGTCCGCAGTGTCGGTTACGTGTTGCGCGAGAACCCGTAATGTCTCTGCGTGTTCGCCTGACATTGCAATATTCAGCACTGACCGGGGGAATTCTTTTGATTTTTGGGGGGCTGATCTTTGCTCTGGTCAATGGCCTGCTATACACCCAGGTGGATAATGCCCTGCTCAGTACCTATAACGAAATGGTGACTGGCTGGCGGGTGGCTCCCGATGGTGCCATCAATCCCAAGATCACTCCCAAATTCAATCTTTCCGAGAATATCTACTACCAATTCTGGGATACGCATGACCTGCTGCGCTTCACTTCCCCAGGCGTGAGGTTGTTGGGCGGTTCCCTCGATCAGGCAGGTCTGCAGGCCGGGCATAATATCTTCCGGGACGTGTATGCCGCGGTGGGACACCTGCGCGTGCTCTCTGTGCCGCTCGAGGCCGGGGAGCGTCCGATCGGGACCCTGCAGATCGCCGCTGACATGGGAATAGTGGACACAACCCGGAATGCTCTGCTGTTTGGTATCGTGGTTACGTTCCTTGCCTCGATGGTCTTTGCTGCATCTGTCGCCTGGCTTTCCACCGGACGGGCGCTGGCTCCGCTGGGGGCGATCACTGCTTCGGCGCTCAAGATCAGCCGCGCCGATGATCTTTCGCGGCGCATTCCCAATCCCGTTCCCGGCGATGACGAGGTGGGACAGTTGATCGATGCCTTCAACGATACCCTCGGACGTCTCGAACAACTCTTTACATCCCAGCAGCGTTTCCTGGCCGATGTTTCCCACGAACTGCGCACGCCGTTGACGGTCATCAAAGGCAATGTCAATCTCATGCGCCGTATCGGCCAGGCGGACGATGAGTCGCTTTCGAGCATTGAAGAGGAGGCCGACCGCCTTACCCGTCTTGTGGGCGACCTGTTGCTGGAGGCGCAGGCCGAGACCGGACGCCTGCCCCTGAACTTTGCCCCGCTCGAAATGGACACCCTGCTCCTGGAAGTATTCAAAGAAATGCGGGTTCTGGCGCGTGACCGGTTGACGGTCAAATTGACCGAGATCGACCAGATCCAGGTCAATGGCGACCGTGATCGTTTGAAACAGGTTCTGATCAACCTGATCTCCAATGCCATCAAGTACACACCCAACGGCGGCGAGGTGTATCTCAGCTTGAGCCGGGTGGGGGATACGGCACGTATCATCGTACGGGATACCGGCCCCGGCATCCCGTCGGAAGACCTGCCGCATATTTTCGAGCGTTTCTACCGCGCCGAGAAATCAAGAACCCGCTCCAAGGTGGGCGGGTTTGGTTTGGGGCTTTCGATCGCGTTCTGGATCGTGAACAACCACGGGGGCAAGATCGAGGTCGATTCAGCGGAAGGCAAGGGGACCACCTTCTGTATTTACCTGCCAATCTACAATCCACCAGCCATGCCGCCGGTCACGGATTAAGTCCCAGCCGGTTGTGGGCGGTTGCACACATGTTGGCGCCCGCAGTTTCATACCATTCCTCCAGACGCAGGCTTTGTTCAGCACCGCTGGATGCATCTTCATAGATACCGCTTCCCCAGTACACATAGCGCTGAGTCTCGGCTGCCCAGGTGGATTCCGACCGGCCGATGACGCCGATCCCGCCGTTATAACCGGCCAGGGCGAGACGCGCCTCTCCCCCCGCAGTTTCGAGGGAACGACGCAGGTAATCGAGACCGCGCAGGGCATTGGTATCGGGATCGTAGGGAACTTCTCCGGCCGCAAAGTGGTAAGGCATCACCTGGAATAGACCGATTGCCCCGGCGCGCGACAGGGCACGCGGGTCGCCGCAGGATTCGATCTGCATGACCGTGGCCACCAGGTTCGGGTCCAGCCCCGCTGCGCCAGCCCAGGTGCGGATCTCATCACTCCAGTACAGCACTTCCGGCGTGAAGATGGTCGAAAGTGGCAGGAGCGATTCGCCGGTCCCGGCTGCGGTATCGACCGCCGCGGCTTGTGCCGAAGGTGTGATGGAGCCTGGGGAACCGAGCAGCAGGAAAGCCATGGCCAATCCCACACAGACAACGGCCAGTGGGGGGATCATGAAACCAGTCAGGCAGCCGTTCCCATCGGGTTCGGCTGCCTGCTCGGAAGGGGGGATGCGACGAGACATGTTCCCGGAAAAGGATTAGGGATGGTCCACGTACTCCGGCTCGCGGACCGACTTGGCGCTCATGGAGAGATTGTGGTAGGTCGGTTCGGGGCGGGCCGCCGGTTTGGCGGTTACGGGACGGTAGGAGGATGTGCTGGGCCGCGGGCGGGCCAGACTGCTGGCAGGCTGGAGCACAGGACGTGTGGTGGGGTGCTGTGTTTGCTGAGCCGGGCGGACATTGGCCTGGCTGAAGAGTCGTTCCCCGGCCACGGAGAAGGTGCCGATGATCAGGACGCGGATGACCCAGACCATGATGGCAACAAAGACCGGTACGACTTTGGTCAGGGCGGCGTTGGTGATGACCACGCCACCAGCCTGGCTGGAATGGTTGACGATGGCCACAGAAACGCCCCACCAGGTGAGCATGGCGTTCATGGCTGCAGCCAGGAGCCACGCTCCGAAAAGGTACCAGACCTCGGCGGGTTCATCACGGCCCTGTTCCGGTGTGAACAGGCGGGCAATACCGGCAAAGTCGATCCCGCAGAAGGCTAGCGCCAGGATGGTGGCCCAGCGGAGACCGGCGAACTTCAGGTCGCCAAGCACATCCAGGAGGGCGAATTGGGTGGTGCTGTAGTTGAAGATTTCAAAGGCCAGCAGGGCGGCAACAATGATGATGCCCCAGACCATTCCACGCCGTAATGTGATTCCTTTGAGCATGGAGGCGATCCCTCGGCCATTGCGAAAACTAGTGTTCATGGTTTTCTCCTTTCGTACACGAATATAGAACAAATTTTCTATACACGAGCATTATAGAACAAATGTTTTACCATGTCAAGCGCGGATTTTTGGCCGCAGATATTAATTTGAACGGGAAGGATCAATCGGCTAAAAGCCGGCCATACGTGAGCCAAATACCACCCTGTTTCCTCATCATTGGCACAGAAGAGAGATAGAACTGCCGGGCAGTTTCCTGCCCGGCAGTGTTGTTCTTATTCTTTCGTGGTTGGTCCGTGCTTGAAGAGTCTGGATAACAGCAGGATTCCCCCTATGCCGGTTACGATGACTGCCAGGATGAAGATGACGAAGATTGCGATGACCAGGACAATGCGCCAGCCGGTCGCTGCCTGTGCGCCCGATGCCAGACCGGTGACCACGGCCAACCCCTGACCGATCAACAACGCCGCGACGGCGCTGCCGATCCCCCAACCGATGAGTTTGACTTGATCCCGGGTCCGGATGGCTGCCCAGAGCAGGATGGCTGCGCCAACGAGAATGACCGGGAAGAGTTCGGCAGGCATGAGAAAATCGAATCGGAACCGGCCATCGCCGATGAGGGAACCCAACCCGAAAAAGAACGGTGCCAGGATCGGCAGCCAGACCAACGCCGTTCCACCGATGGCAAGTGCTTTGGTAAGACCGTCTTTCTTTCCCATGGGAACAACCTCCTTTCGTGCATCGCGCGGATAAGATATTCAAACTCATCATAGCACGGACGCGCCCTGTTCGCGCGGCATAAAAATGCCGGGCGGTGGACACCGCCCGGCAGAGCACAGGGAATAGGCTGAAGATGGTTTGTTACTCGATCTCTTGCATCCAAAGCCCGGTATCCTCCGCTTGTACGGCGCGCTCGGCCTCGTGAATGAGCATGTTCAGGCTGCGCCGATGGCGGTAGGGGGCGTTGGCGGGCAGGTATCGGTCCGGCACGGGGGCGGGCTGACTGTTCAAAGTTACGTTGAAGCAGGGGGAGAACTTCTCGATCAACAGGCGTTCGGCCTCGTTCAGGTCGTTCCCGACGATGTTGAATGGTTCGGATTTGGAGGAAAGCAGTTCGATGGTAATGTTCATTGACCGGGGCCAGTTCACCCACAGGAAGCGCCCCATGATGGAGTGTCCCTTGAAGCCGTTGATCAGGTGCTCCCAAACACGTCCGAAAGCAAGATGGGACTGGCCGACGTAGAAGACCGTCTGCTCGTCGCGGAACAGGTACAGGTCCAGACCTTTCCAGTCGGGCGGGCATTGCCGCATAAGGATAAAGC